>DUZI01000313.1 GCA_013349595.1 Nitrospirota bacterium | reverse complement strand
ATCTCTTTTATCCCGACTAAAGAATCCATGACCTTGTCGAAAAATGATTTGTTACCTTTTTTTGAATCAATTTTTAATCTTATGCGTCCTGGTATGTTATGAACGACTAATGCCTCGATCATAGAGTAGTATTTTAGTTTTGATTAGTCTCTGTCATTACTGGTTCTGTAACATTCTGTCTTTCTTGCATCTCTTGCACTTCTGCCTTTGCCTCAGCGACTATGTCTTCTACCATTTCAGAAATCTCTGCAATACTCTCCTTGCTTCTTTCGTAACAGAGTATCCCCCCCTTGATTACTGCCTTTGCTAAGGGTTTGACAATACTTGACACAACAGGTATCAAGGCTGGGGCTACTATTGCAGCACCAATACCAATTGCAAGACCATTAAGGATGTTACCTTTTAAACCATTTTCAAAAATAGGCATTTAAACACCTCCATGATAAATTATGTTAATGTCGTTAATTTTAAAAAAAAATAAAAGAATAACTCAAATCTAATAGTGTTAAGAGCTTTGAAATTCTAAAAATCTCTTGAAAATGGCTTAAATTAAGATGGCAAGGAATGAAAAAGGAGTACCTGCAAGGGCTGTCTCCACAGATGCTCCTATAACTGTTTTTGTAAGAAAGTTTCCTGCCTTTGCAACATTATTTTTTATATATTCATCATTGGTAATTGCCTTTGAGGTGTCAAAATAACCTTTTTTTTGCAATAAATTTTTAATATCAGAGGATTTAAGAATCTTTGGATTGTAATTTATAAGTAGGCTTCCAGTAATTGGATTAATGTCAGTTGTTGCAATACCATTGATTGTGCTTAAGGTTTTTTTAAGCTCATTAATTGTAGAAGGATTTTTCTTGATTTTGGGACTTTTAATCCTTAACCTTCCTTCAATCTCATGGATGTAATAGCTCATTGACCTTCTCCTTTATTTAAGTAATTCATAAAAAAACTCTTAGATTATTATGGCAATTGTTTGTTACAAAAATATTACGGAGATGTTAATTTTAGAAAATATTTTTGCTAAAGTAACGAGATCCAGCGATAAGGATAAGTCTCTTTTGTCCAGGAGCTATGATGTTTTGACAGTTCTAATGCTCCTTTTGCTAAGGCCGCAAAACTCAACTACCACCCCAAAAAGTCTTGCGACTTTTTGGGGACCCCGTTCCTTCGGGTTCAAACGCTTGCGGCTGTTTAATGCTCCCGTCGCAAAGAACTGTTGCCAAAACATCGCTATCCACTTCAGAGCCCCATCCTTATCGCTGTATTTGGGTAAGTATTTGCCCTCTAACAGATACCACTACATCTTTTAAAGATATCTCTTTACCGCTATCTTGTATTGCCTTTTTTATCATCATAGACAGTTTTGAGCAACAGGGGACTTCCATTGATAGAACCGTTACATCATTAATGTTTATGTCTTTAAAAAGTTCTTTAAACTTTTCGTAATACTCATTAATGTCATCAAACTTTGGACATCCAATCATCACAACCCTGCCTTTTAAAAAATCACTATGAAAATTTCTGTATGCAATAGGTGTGCAGTCTGCAGCAATCAAAAGGCTTGCATTCTGTAAAAAAGGTGCATTTATTGGCACAAGCTTAATCTGCACAGGCCAATGACTCAAAAGGCTTGGAAGTTCATCATAGGAATTTGATGGAATATGTTGAGGCATTGGTTTAAATTGTTTTATATGAGTTGAAGGGCAACCACAGGGCATCAATGGAGGTTGCTTATTTGATTCAATATGTTTTTGCATAGCCTCTTCGTCAAAAGGCAGCGCCTCCCTTTCTATAATCTTCAATGCCGATTTAGGACAATCACCAATACATGCCCCAAGACCATCACAAAAAACATCAGATATAATCTTTGCCTTGCCATTAACTATCTCAAGGGCTCCTTCTTTGCAAGAAGTCACACACTGACCACAGCCATCACACAAGTTTTCATCAATCTCAATTATCTTTCTTTTCATAAACTGCTCCTATTTTAAAAATATTTTAATGATAGCAAAAGACTTTTTTTGTTGTAATTAAATGTTAGGAAACTCCTCTTTTAAAGAGCAGGATTTTAAAGTTATAACAACAGTCTGCCCCTACTTTGATAAATACTGTAAAGAAAAAAAGTGGGGGAATTCGTTCTGCTCTTTCTGACTCTCTTTCGCCTGACTAATGCCGTTTTTAGCCTCCCAAAGTAAGCTAAGGGAGGGGGGAATTATTTCCCCCTTTGAAAATATAAACGACTTATTATCCTAATATAGCCTTTAAATCATCATCAACTGTTTTTATTGGCATAATGTTAAAGTTTTTGACAAGCACATCTAATACATTTGGACTTACAAAGGCTGGGAGACTTGGTCCTAGGCGAATGTCTTTGATACCAAGATAAAGTAATGTTAATAATATTGCCACAGCCTTTTGCTCATACCAGGATAATATCATTGACAGCGGTAATTCATTTACATCTATATTAAATGCCTTTGATAATGCCACTGCTATCTGAATAGCCGAATAGGCATCATTACATTGACCAATGTCAAGAAGCCTTGGGATGCCACCAATATCTCCCAAATCCTTGTCAAAAAATCTAAATTTTCCACAGGCTAAAGTAAGGATTATAGTATCCTTTGGAGCCTTTTCTACAAACTCTGTGTAGTAATTCCTTCCTGGCTTTGCCCCATCACAACCAGCCACAAGGAAAAAGTGTCTAATTGCCTTATTTTTTACTGCATCAATTACCTTATCTGCAACTGACATGACTGTATTTCTTGCAAATCCTACATTAACAGTCTTGCCATTTGTATCTTCAGTAAAGCCTGGCATTGTAAGTGCCTTTTCTATAACAGGACTGAAATCTCTGTTTTTGATATGGATTACACCTGGCCAACCAACAATGCCACTTGTGAATATGGAATCTTTATAATCGTCATTTGGCTTTTGAATGCAATTAGTGGTCATTAATATAGCACCTGGAAAATTAGCAAACTCTTTATGCTGATTTTGCCAGGCTGTCCCATAATGTCCATATAGGTGAGCATATCTTTTTAGCTGAGGATAAGCATGTGCTGGAAGCATCTCCCCATGTGTGTAAATGT
This sequence comes from Nitrospirota bacterium, assembly GCA_013349595.1. Lineage (GTDB taxonomy): Bacteria > Nitrospirota > Thermodesulfovibrionia > Thermodesulfovibrionales > Dissulfurispiraceae > DUZI01. The sequence goes on along the minus strand of DUZI01000313.1, from coordinate 2,175 downwards.
AAATCCCTTTATTTTCAGTCTGTTTTAATAGTTCCTCTAAATCCTTCAAGTCATGACCTGATACAAGTATTGCTTTTCCTTTTTTATGACCTAATGGAACTTTTGTAGGGACAGGATGACCGTAAGCACCAGTATTTCCTGCATCTAAGAGTTCCATAGTCCTTAAATTAATCTCTCCACATTTAAGAACTAAATCAATCCATTTTTCCAAAGGCAATGTGTCATCAGTAAGGACAGATAAAGCCTCATGAATAAAGGCATAGACCTTATCATTTTCTTGACCTAAAATCTGTGCATGGTCAGCATAAGCGGCTACACCTTTTATACCGTACATAAGTATATTTTGTAGTGAGGCTATATCCTCATTACTTGAACTTGTAGCCTTGATGTTGTATTTTTCTCCTTGAGAAACCATTTTTTCTTTGCTTGGTTCTGGCATAAAAGACACTGCATCAGTAGCAAAATCTACCTTTGCACCTGCCTTTTTTACAGTCTCTTTCATTTTTTCTCTTAATTCTATTGCCTTATTTATCAAGGCAACAAAGTCATCCCCATCAAAATTCACATTAGTCAGAGTTGAAAACAAAGCCTTTACGGTAAAGACATTTACTTCCTTGTCAACAATACCCAGCCTTCTTGCCTCATTGGCATAAATAGAAAGCCCCTTGAGTGCATGAATAAGTAAATCTTGAAGGCTTGCAACATCAGGTTGTTTGCCACATACACCCACAACCTCACATGCCTTCCCTTTTGCAGTCTGTTCACATTGATAACAAAACATTGATAAATCCTCCTTTTGATTGAAATTGTTATTAACATTTTAAACAATCTTATTGATGATTACTTTGACTTAAGTCAAAAAATTCATTTATTTTTTTCAGGGCAGAAATAGGGTTTACTATTTGACATCCTCGTCAAAACTCCATATATTAATTGTCCATGAAATCTTCAAGTATTAATAAATGTCAAGGCAAGATTATCTATGAAGGTTAGTGGTTTTACATTCATAAGAAATGCCTCTATTTTAGGCTATCCTGTAAGAGAATCTATACTATCTATACTACCTATTTGTGATGAGTTTGTAGTCAATATTGGTGATTCTGAAGATGACACTGATGAGATTATTTCTTCAATAAAGGATCCAAAGATAAGGATTATTAGGTCACAATGGAATGAAAAGATGGTTACAAAGGGATTTGTATATGGTCAGCAAAAGAGCATTGCCCATTACAACTGTACTGGTGACTGGGCTTTTTACCTAGAAGGAGATGAGGTAATTCACGAGGATGATTTGCCAAAAATTAGGTTTTTGATGGAAAAATATTTAAACGACCACAGAGTTGAAGCCCTTGTATTTGATTACATACATTTTTATTGTAATCAAAATACCATTCTTGAGGGTCCGGGCTGGACCAGAAGGGCTCCGAGGATTATTCGCAATACCATTAGGGTTTACTCTCCAGATGGACTTTTCTTTCTTGTTCTTGAAAAAAATAAGGTAGGACGATATCCTTATGGCATTTTAACAAATGTGCCAATCTATCATTATGGTTGGATGAGGCAAGAGAGCAAATTCAATACAAAGGTCAAAAAGGTTTCTAAATATTGGAATCATCGGGCTAAAGAATTCAAATATGGTCAGATTGACCCAAAAGTTGTAAAGGAATTTAAAGGCACTCATCCTACTGTAATGAAATCCTGGTTACCCGACCCTCCTCCTGTATTAACCCTTGACAAAGAATATAGGCTGACTAACAAAGAAATAAGACAGAGAATGAAATCACTTATTGAAAGAATCATTTCCATTGACTTAAGCAGGAGACATTTTAAATTAATTAAGTAGGCAATCTGAGAATGAAAGGCAAATCTCTGATTCTAATGTATCACAACATAGGGGTGCCTCCTATTGATGCACCTATGAAGGGTCTATATGTATTACCATCTATGTTTAAAGTGCAACTTAGATTACTAAAAATCTTTGGTTTTAAAGTAGTTACAATCAAAGAGTTGCTCTTAGATATTAATAAAAATAATAATAAAAAACTAGTTGCTATCACCTTCGATGATGGTTATTATGACTTTTATAAAAATGCCTTGCCCCTATTGGCTGAATTTAATTACACAGCAAACGTCTTTGTAGTTGCATCGCTTATTGGTAAAACTAACGAATGGGAT
>DUZI01000315.1 GCA_013349595.1 Nitrospirota bacterium | reverse complement strand
CTTTCTATATCAAGCATGTTGTTGACCATCTTTATTAATCTTTCACAGTTCTTCTTGACAAGTGTTAAAAATTCAGAGATTTTTTTGATGGTTTCTTCATTGAAGTCCTGAGCTTTCATATTTGAAATCCTTGATGTAACATAATCCATTGAACCCTTGATTGTTGTAAGTGGGGTTCTTATCTCATGTGAGGCACGGGCAATAAAATCAGACTTGTTTGTGTTGCTTTCATTGAGCCTTTTGTTCAGTTCTATAAGCTTAGTATTTGTCTCTTCTACCTTATTCACTGCCTCTTTTACCTTTTCCTCCAATTCTTTTTGATAACCTCCAATCTTTGAAGCCATATCTGAGAAGGTCTTATAGAGGTCTTCAAATTCATCTTCTGTTTTGAGCATGTATTCTTTTGAATATTTACCCTCTGAAAAATCGGAGATAGAATTTTTTAATCTTTTCATAGGAGAGAGAACAACCTTTTCAATTATTATGAAGAGTGCTGACATAAGGACAATCAAAGTAAGAATTGCTGATATAAACATAAACTTTCTGTTATAGTCTATTGCTTGAAGAGTTTTTTGAATTGGTATCATGATACTTATAGCACCCCTGATATCACCAATTTTATACTTATTTTTGTTGTGGCATCTAAGGCAAGATTTCTCTACATAAAGTGGGGACATATATCTAAGATAGGGTTTCCCATCGATTTGTTCAGTCAGGATAAATTCAAGAGTACTTTTGTTTTCAAAGGCAACTAAAGCCTTGTATTCTGTATCATCAGGCTTATTTTCAGGATTTACAAGTTGAAGGCTTGTAATGTGAAACCAATACAATTCCATACCTTTTGCGTATTTAGATATTTCCTTTGTTACCATTGCAGGGGATGAACGGATGTATTTCCTTCCCTGTATGTCTATTATTTCAGATTCGTCAAGATAAGGGTTAGGTTTCATTGGGTCCTTTTTTTCTACAAAGATACCTCCATGGTCGGCAATCCATTGTCTTGTTATGACTATCTGTTTAAATATTGCCCTTGCCTCATTTTCTATCTGACCCATAATTAATTTTTCCTGCATCTTTGAGATGAAGTAAAAGGCAGTTCCTAAGGCAATGGTAAGGGCAAGGGAGCACCAAAAGATAATCTTTATAGTAAGTTTCATTTTGAAATATTAAACTTTCTTTTTTGCTTATTCCTTTTGTATTGAAGCACATGGATGGTTCTTAAGAGCCTTTCAATCTTGTCCTTGTAAATTAGGGCAATAATTACGACTATGATTGCCACGCCAAAGAGCATAGAAAACTTCATATATTGTTGGGTTCTTAAAAAGTCTCCGCCGATGTTTAATAAGATTGTCCCAAAAAGCCTGCCAGTGCCTCCAATAATGAGAAATTCCACTGTTGACAGATGTCCAAGTCCGAGAATGTAACAAAGGTAATCCTTTGGAACGCCAGGAATTAAAAATAAGAGAAATATCAAAAATGCACCCTTATGATGAAGAAGATAATCAAATCTGTCCATCACAACCTTGTCAACAAATCTTTCTACAAAGGGTCTTCCAAAATATCGTGATAGGCTAAAGGCAATAAACGATCCAATTGTTAGCCCTATGGTCGATAAAATTGTCCCTAAGACAGGGCCGTAGAGATAACCACCTAATAAACCAGTTGCCTCACCCGGTATAGGTGCAGCAACAACTTGGAGTGATTGAAGAAATATAAAACCAATAAAACCAGCAGGACCAAGGGAATTGATGAAATCCTGCATCTTCTTTTGGTCAAGGAAAAAGGTAAAAACACCTGTTTTATAAAGGACAAAAGTAGCAAAGGCTATGACTGATATGATGATAATTATCTTAAGCCATAGCCTTTTATAATCGTTGCCTTGAATAGAACTTTCTTCTTTAAAATTAGACATGAAAATAAGGCTTGTCTATTTTATCTTGCAAGCTGCTACTCTTTACTTTCTTCTGATAAACTTGCATGTTTGTTCAAAAAAGGAGTTATTAAATCAATAGGTACAGGGAAGACAATAGTTGAATTTTTCTCTGTTGCAATCTCTGTAAGTGTCTGTAGAAATCTTAATTGTAAGGTTGATGACTCTGAGGAAATTATCTTTGCCGCATCAGCAAGCTTTTGTGCAGCCTGTAATTCACCTTCAGCGTGGATTATTTTCGCCCTTCTTTCTCTTTCTGCCTCTGCCTGTTTTGCGATTGCTCTGAGCATCTCGGCAGGCAAGTCAACATTTTTAACCTCAACTGCAGTAACCTTAACTCCCCATGGCTCAGTCTGAAAGTCAATGACCTTTTGAAGTTCGTTGTTTAATTCCTCTCGCTTAGCTAATAAATCATCTAACTGACTTTGGCCAAGGATACTCCTTAGGGTTGTCTGGGCAATTTGTGATGTAGCATAGTAAAAATCCTCTACTGCTGTTATAGCCTTGATTGGGTCAACAGGTCTGAAATAAACTACCGCATTGACCTTCACAGTGATATTATCTTTAGTAATAATATCCTGTGGTGGAACATCCATTGTGACGGTCCTCATGCTAACCTTTACCAACTTATCGATAATAGGCCATATAAGGACGAGACCAGGTCCTTTTAATGGGATTATCCTTCCAAGCCTAAATACTACACCTCTTTCATATTCCTTTAGTATCTTGATTGCGCTTGAAAGGATGTAAACGATCAAAAACAAGATAAACAACAAAGTCATTGATGAAATACCCATAATTGATGCCTCCTTATTATTTTTTATTGTCAAACAAATTTAATCATGGAAAGATTGGGATAATAATCAGTTAATTTTAACAAAGGATTTTAAAATTAACAATACATTAAGATTACATGCAGCGGAACACCCATGGAGGGAGTTCAAAATAGGCAGGAACGCTTCCAAAAATATAATGGAGGTGGCAGCGTAGAAACCGGACATTTTCATTTTGGTTTGACATAAATATTCCCCAGAATCAACGATAAAACTAAAAAGTAGCAGGTAAGATAGGAAGGGCTGGTGAAGGATTTTTATACGACACCTTATAAAAAAAAGTTCCTAGGGGGGCTTTGTCATAAGGCATTGTTTTAAATGTATAAATCAAAATTATAAATAAAATCTGTCGATTATAAAAATCCTGAAACAGCCCTTCCTATCGCTATTTTAAGGTATTCTTAAATTCTTGAATTTTATTTTTTTTTGATATAGACTATTCAAACTTAATTTTAGCAACAATCCCAAAGGAGGCATAATATGGCTAAAGTGTCTGACAAAAAGGCAACAGAGAAAGTCCCGTCCAAAAAATCTTCAAAGGGGCAGAAGTATGTGTATTTTTTTGGTAATGGTAAGGCAGATGGTAGGGCTGATATGAAAAATCTGCTTGGTGGCAAGGGGGCAAATCTTGCAGAGATGGTAAATCTTGGTATAAATGTGCCACCCGGCTTTACAATTACTACAGAGGTTTGCACTGCCTATTACAAAAATAACAAGAAATACCCTGCAGAATTAAAGACACAGGTTGAGTCAGCTATTGCAACGGTAGAAAAGATAATGGGCAGAAAATTTGGTGATCCCAACAATCCACTTTTATTTTCTGTTCGTTCTGGTGCAAGGAGTTCAATGCCAGGGATGATGGAAACTGTCTTAAATGTAGGTTTAACTACCAAAACTATACCCGGACTTATCAAAAAGACAGGTGGTAATGAAAGATTTGTATATGATGCCTACAGAAGATTGATGATGATGTATTCTGATGTTGTCATGGAAAAGGCAGCAGGGATTGAGCCTGCAGAAGGTCAGGCAATCAGACAAAGGCTTGAACATGAGATGGAGACATTAAAGCATAATAAAGGATACAAGACTGATTTGGATTTGCAAGTAGATGACCTCAAATATCTATGCGATAGATTTAAAGAAATTATCAAAGATACCCTTGGCAAGGAATTTCCCGACAACCATACGGATCAATTATGGGGTGGTATTGGTGCGGTATTTCAGTCCTGGATGGGTAAAAGGGCAGTATCATATAGGAAGATTGAGAAGATACCTGATGATTGGGGCACTGCGGTAAATGTGCAAACAATGGTCTTTGGTAACACTGGTGAAAACTCCGCTACAGGCGTTGCCTTTACGAGAAATCCTGCAACAGGTGAAAATGTCTTCTATGGGGAATGGTTAACAAATGCACAAGGAGAAGATGTCGTTGCTGGTATCAGGACACCCAATCCGGTCAATAAGGCTGGTAAGACTGAAGATACAAAACATCTTCCTTCCTTAGAAGAGAATATGCCAAAACTATACAAAGAATTACTCGCAATTGAGAAAAAGCTTGAAAGACATTACAAAGACATGCAGGACATAGAGTTTACCATTGAAGATGGCAGGCTTTGGATGCTTCAGACAAGAGTAGGCAAGAGAAACGGACAGGCTGCAATCAGGATGGCAGTTGAAATGGCACAGGAAAAGCTTATATCTAAAGAAACTGCAATTTTAAGAGTAAAACCAGAGCAGATTGATGAACTCCTCCATCCAAGCGTTGACCCTATTGCGGAGAAAAAGGCTGGCGAACTTGCAAAGGGACTTCCCGCAGGTCCTGGTGGGGCAGCAGGAAGGATTGTATTTACCGCTGATGATGCAGAGGCATGGAAAAAGAAAGGGGAAAAGGTCATATTGGTCAGAAATGAAACATCGCCCGAAGATGTCCATGGTATGCATGCTGCAGAAGCAATACTGACAGCAAAGGGTGGTATGACGAGCCATGCTGCGCTTGTTGCAAGGGGATGGGGTAAGTGTTGTATAGTTGGATGCTCTGCCCTTGACATAGATTTCCATAAAAAGATACTTAGGGTTGGTGATAAGGTATTAAATGAAGGTGATTGGATAACCCTTAATGGGACAAAGGGAAGGGTTTATGAGGGTCAACTCCCTTTATTGCCTGCAGACCCTGAGCACAATAAATGGTATAAAGAATTGATGAAATGGGCTGACCAATTTAGAAAGATTGGCGTAAGGACAAATGCAGATACCCCGAATGATGCAACAGTAGCAAGAAGTTATGGTGCACAAGGCATCGGCCTTTGTAGGACCGAGCATATGTTCTTTGGTCCAGACAGGATTAAAGCTGTAAGAGAGATGATATTATCTGATACTGAAGAAGGTAGGAGAAAGGCACTTGCCAAGTTATTGCCTTATCAAAAAGAAGACTTTATTGGCATATTTCAAGCAATGGCAGGATTGCCTGTTACGATCAGGCTCCTTGACCCACCTCTACATGAATTCTTACCACATACAGACCATGATATTGAAGAACTTGCAAAAGAGATGGGTGTATCAGTTG
>DUZI01000309.1 GCA_013349595.1 Nitrospirota bacterium | reverse complement strand
TCTTATACCTTACAACCTTACAGATTGGTAAAAGATCACAGAACAAATATTGAAGTCGGTAATGTAGATGCAGTGCTTGATGGTGAGATTGATTTTTTCATAAAGAACTATCTAAAAGAAAATTTTAGTCCTTTATAATTTTTTAAGTATGTTTAAATTAAATATAATAATGATAATGTTTTTTTGTTGATAAATACTGTATATATATGAAATATAATGGATAAATTTTGTTAGTTTTATATTAATAGGTTTGTTCTCTTTTTGTGGATAGGTGACTATGATAAATTTATTGCCCTTTTTCAATATTTTTTTTATAATTTGTCAACCACTTGGTTTCATACTTTTCAACAAATGTTAATAAATTGTTAATAAGTTATGTAAAAAAATGTCAATTTCAAATACAGAAATAGAAAAAATCCTTGAAAAAACTTTTCTTGATATAAAAGATACTGTTGGTGAAGGTGTCTTTGAGTTGTGGTTTAAACCTATAAAATTATCAAGTATTAAGGATAATCAACTGACTTTGGAGATTCCAAATAGGTTTTATAAAGAATGGATAGAAGATAACTACCCAGATTTGATTGAAAATACTGTGTCAAACATTGCTAATTCTCATTATACAATTAAGTATAAGATACATGAGAGAGTTGATAGTGAGATAAAGAAAAATGAGAATAAAAAAGAGATAAAAAGACAAAAACTTGTAAGCAGAGGAATATTCTTAAATCCAAAATACAGTTTTAGTAATTTTGTTGTGGGGGCATCGAATGATTTTGCGCATGCCGCTTCAAAGAAGGTTGCAGAAAATCCAGGAAAGACATATAATCCTCTCTTCATTTATGGAAGCAGCGGACTTGGAAAGACTCACTTGCTAAATGCAATTGGTAATGAGTTGTTTGATAGAAATCCTTCATTAAATATTTATTATAAGGCTGTTGATGTTCTTACGAATGAAATAATTACATCTTTAAGGCAAGGCAAAACTGGAGAATTACTTGAGACTTTCAGACCTGTGGATGTTTTTCTTGTTGATGATATTCACTTTATAGCAGGTAAGGAAGGTACTCAGGTACAATTTTTTCATATATTTAACGCCCTTTATGAAAATCAAAAACAGATTATACTTACAAGTGATAGACCACCGATTGAGATAGCAGATATAAGTGATAGGCTTAGGTCGAGATTTAACATGGGACTTATAGCAGATATACAACCTCCTGATATTGAAACTAAGATCGCAATATTACATAAAAAGGCAGAAAATGAAGGTCTTAAAATACCTGATGATGTGGCATACTTTATATCATCAAGGATAAAGTCAAACATTCGTGATTTAGAAGGATGTCTTATAAGACTTGGTGCCCATTCGTCACTTACAGGTAGAAAAATAGATTTAGAACTAACTAAAGTTGTTTTAAAGGAACTTTTAGTAGATGATGAAAAACCAATAAACGCGGACTTAGTTTTAAAGATAGTTTCTGAATATTTTAATATAAAAGCTTCAGATATAAAATCAAAAAAAAGGACTAAAGAGATATCTAATGCAAGGCAGATATCCATGTATCTATGTAAAAAAACAACTAATATGTCTCTAACAGAGATAGGTAATAGTTTTGGAGGTAAAGATCATGCAACTGTTATTTATGCATGTAAGCAAATTGATGAAAGGTTAAAAGGAGATGAAGGTTTTAATAAATTAATTGAAGTTTTAGTCAAAAGGATAAAAAATCAATAACAAAGTTGGGAGGATTATAGAAATGAAGATAAAAATAAAGAAAGATGAAATTTTAAAAAAACTAAACCGTATCCAGTATATAGTCGAAAAGAAAAGTTCTATGGCTGTATTAAGTTATTTTCTACTTAAGGCAAAAAAAGAAGAATCTTTTATAATGGCAACTGATCTTGAGACTGCCATAAAAATACCCATCGATTTAGAAATTATTGAAGAGGGTGAATATTGTTTACCAGGCAAAAAACTCTATGAAATATCTAAAGAAATAGATAATGAAATATCTATCGAATCTTCCGATACAGGTTGGGTAACGATCAAATCTGGGAAGACAAATTTTAGACTTGGCAGTATTAATGTTAGTGCTTTTCCAATCTTTCCAAGTTTAGATTTTGAGAAAAAGCTGACTATATCAGGACAGGATTTACTTGATTCTATAGCAAAAACAATATATGCAACAGGCGAAGCAGATACCAAGTATGTTCTTAATACTCTATTATTTCATATAAAAGTGAAAGATAATACATTAACAGTAGTTGGAACTGACGGACATCGTCTTTCTCTTAATATAAAGAATGTTAAATTAGATGGTATCGAAGAGGATTTAAGACTAATCATTTCAAAGAAGTCAATATCTGAGGTTAGGAGAAATGTAAGCGCAGATGAAAGTATAAATATCTGGATTGAGAAAAATTATATTCTTCTAAAGACTAGAGAAGCTGAATTGCTCTGTCGTCTTGTCGAAGGGAATTATCCGAACTATGAATTTGTTATACCTGTTTCAAATGAAGCTATTTTAACTACCAACAAATTTGATTTAGAAAAAAGTCTTAAAAAAGCAATAATCATCAGTTCAGAAAAATATAGCACAGTCATATTTGATATAGAGTCTACAATGATGGTTGTAAGCGCTTCTAATCCAGAGATTGGAGAAGTTAGGGATGAAGTAATAGTTAATTTTAATAAAGCACCTTTTAGAATAGCCTTTAGTGCAAGGATACTTCTTGAGGTATTAAGTGCTATGGATTCTGAGAAGATAATAATACAGATGAACGACAGTCAATCCTCTGTCATTTTGTTATCTGAAAAAGAAGAAGATACTTATAAGTGTGTATTAATGCCTATAAGACTTTAGTAAAGAATCTCTTCATATAATTCATATATAAATGGAATATTTACTTCAAGTTATTGATTTATTTTTACATCTTGACAAATATTTGACCATTATTATTGAGAAATATGGTCTTTTGACCTATGCAATCCTTTTTATAATCGTATTTTTTGAGACAGGTATTGTAATAACCCCCTTTCTCCCTGGTGACTCTTTGCTTTTTGCAGCAGGAACATTTGCCTCCTTAGGTGCATTAGATTTATACACCCTTTATGCAATTCTTACAATTTCTGCTATTTTAGGAGATACTGTAAACTACTGGATTGGCTGGTATGTGGGACCAAAAATATTTCATAAGGAAGATGTTAGATTTTTAAATAAAAAGCATCTCTTAAGGACTCACGAATTTTATGAAAAATATGGAGGTAAAACCATTATAATTGCCCGATTTATACCCATTATTAGAACCTTTGCTCCTTTTGTTGCAGGTATTGGTTCAATGAGTTATAAAAAGTTCGTCATCTATAACATAACAGGAGCAATACTCTGGGTAGGTATTTGTGTTACTGCTGGTTATCTCTTTGGTAATATGCCAATAGTTAAAAATAATTTCAGTCTTGTTATTCTTGCCATAATTTTCCTTTCAATAAGCCCAGCTTTAGTAGAATTTATCAGACATAGGCTCAAAGGAGCATCACAATAATCTTTGAGTAAGGAAAGCAAAGAAACAAAAGCAAATATTATAAGTGCTGCAGGGTTAATGTCTGTGGCTACTTTTATAAGCAGGATCCTTGGTTATGTAAAAGACATGATTCTTGCTCGCTATTTTGGTGCCACAGGTGTTTCAGATGTATTCTTTGTTGCCTTTAGGATACCAAATCTTTTAAGGGAGTTGTTTGCAGAAGGTTCAATGTCTTCTGCATTCATTCCTGTGTTGACAGACTGTCAGATAAAAGAAGGTAAAGATGCGGCCAAGAAACTAGTTAAATCAGTGTTTCTAATATTATTTATTATCTTGATTATCTTATGTTTTTTGGGAGTTATTTTTGCAGAGCAAATAATTCTATTAATGGCACCGGGTTTTTCCAGCAACCACGAAAAGCTACAGATGACTGTTACTCTTACAAGAATAATGTTGCCCTTCCTACTGTTTGTCAGTCTTTCTTCTTTAGTAATGGGCGTTTTAAATACAAGGGGAATCTTTTTTATTCCTGCATTGGCTCCAGCACTTTTAAACATAGTAACAATAATATGCGTAATAATGCTTTTTGAAAGATTAACGCATCCCATAATTTCAGTTGCCATCGGAATAACTATTGGTGGATTAATGCAATTTCTTTTTCAACTACCAGCCTTTTATAAGGAGGGTTATTCTCTAATCTTACCTTTTGGAGATTTTAAACTTTTTAATGAGAAAGTCAAGAAGATAGGAAAATTAATATTACCCTCTACTGTTGGTATGGCGGTATCACAAATAAACATTTTTGTAAGTACAATTTTTGCGTCTTTTTTAAAAGAAGGTAGTATAACTGCCCTTTACTATTCAATGAGACTAATACAATTTCCTATTGGTATTTTTGGAGTAGCGATGTCTATGGCAGCATTGCCCACACTTAGTAAACACGCTGCAGAAGGGAGGATAGATAAAATTGCTGAGGACTTTTCATTTTCTTTAAAAATATTATTTTTTATCGCTATACCATCTATGGCAGGCTTGATTTCTATTAGAGATCCCTTGGTTAATTTATTATTTCAAAGAGGGCTATTTGACTATGAAGCGACAAGAGCAACTGCAAGTGCCTTGATGTATTATTCAATAGGAATATGGGCAATTGTGGGCATAAGGGTCTGTACATCAGCCTTTTATTCACTACAAGACACATCAACTCCTGTAAAGACTGCAACAATAGGTATAATTACAAATATAATTTTTTGTTATATCTTAATTACCCCTATGGGTCACAATGGTCTTGCCCTTGCAAATTCCTTATCTGCGATGACAAATTTCTTTATAATATTTTGGTTAATTAAACGAAAGATTAGTCTTATAAATGTTATGCATATTTTAAAATCTTTGGTGAAAATTGTTATTTCTGCTTTGACAATGGGTGTAGTCGTGAATTATTTTATTTGTTCAACAATTTGGACTACATCAGATATGTTTTTATATAAATCACTTTACCTAAGTGCATCAATTTTTATAGCAATAACAATATATGGATTGATGACATATTTTTTAGGTTCGGAGGAGATTAGATTTTTTATAAAAAGAATATTCTCAAAGGCATGAGATATTATTAAGAGATCGCGGGAAAAAGTTTTAACAGACCTAAAATCGGCGATAGAACTAAAAAGCTTAATAAAATCTGCAAGTAAGATAGGAAGTACAGGATTGAGGGGGTCAGGTCTTGAATTTTGACATTAGACATTAATGGTTTTGCCTTACAGATAAGCTATGAGTTAAAAGTAAAAATGTCAAAATTCAAGACCT
>DUZI01000233.1 GCA_013349595.1 Nitrospirota bacterium | reverse complement strand
ATTTTATTTATATTTTTGATTTATACATTTAAACCAATGCCTTATAACAAAGCCCCCTAGGAACTTTTTTTATAAGGTGTCGTATAAAAATCCTTCACCAGCCCTTCCTATCTTACTTGCTGATTTTACTAAGCTTTTTAGTTCTATCGCCGATTTTGGGTCATTTCTAATATTTAATATGGTAATATAAATTTTATTTAAAAAAATACTTTAAAATTCTCCCTTTGTCAATGGGTAATTTGGTTACCCCAAAATAGCGATAGGGTTAGTTTTGCTGCTGTAGCAAAAGAAGCATTAGAACTGTCAAAACATAGCTCCTGAACAAAAAAGACTTATCCTTATCGCTGGATCTCGGGGGTTAGGTAAGTTAATGAAATAAAGATTTAATTAGAAATAGTCTTTCTTAAACAGATGAAGTAATAATGGAGGGTATGATGACAAAAAAACAAATCAATGAATTTAGATTTTTTCTAAAAGATAGCATAAGGCAGATGATTGACTTCTCTCTTACTGATCAAAGCATGGGATTACAACCACCCCCATTAGAAAAGCCTTATGACAAAGGCTATACCCTTATAAAACTGCCTGACTTTCAATCTATCATTGATAAGGAAACCTCCTTATTCGAGGCAATAAATAACAGGAGAAGTCATCGTGTATTTACTAAAGAACCATTAAAATTAGACGAACTATCTTTTTTGCTTTACACAACTCAAGGAATACAAAAAGTCATAAATCCTGCAGTTGCCTTACGAACAGTCCCTTCAGCAGGATGCAGACATAGTTTTGAGACTTATATTACAGCCATAAATGTAATTGGATTAGATAAAGGCATTTACAGATACATGCCTACAAAACACAGCTTGCTACCCATAAGACTTGATGAGAATATCGAAACTAGTATTATTATGGGTACTTTAGGACAGTCCTTTACAGGAAAGGCAAGTGTTAATTTCATATGGTCCACAATACCATACAGGATGGAATGGCGATATGGATTGGCGAGTCATAAGGTTATTGCAATCGATATCGGACATGTATGCCAAAATCTCTACCTCTCTGCATATGCTATTCATTGCGGTGTTTGTGCAATCGGAGCTTATGATCAATTACTAATGGATAAATTGATAGAAGTTGATGGAGAGGAAGAATTTGTAATTTATATAGCATCTCTGGGGAAAATAAAGTAATCAAGACTATTTTTTTGCAGTTATGAATCCAATATGGGCATTTATCGTTTGAGAGAGTTCAATCAAGACTGAAGGGTGCGCAGAAAGCCTTGATAACTTTTGTATATGCCAGTTCCTCAAGGCAGAATAAAAAACAAGAGAGGATTTGTTAATGTTAATTGCCTTGCTTTCAAAAGACGAACAGTTGTTACATAAAATAGAGCCATGATTAATATGGAAATTAATGGAATTATTGCTAAACTTTTTTATTTCCCTACCACAGAGCCCACATACATCAAGATTAGGCATGTAGCCCGTTCTTTCAAGAAACTTAATCTTGTAAAATAAAAGATACATAGCCCTATCATACCCTTGTTGTAGATAAATTAGTGTTTTATAAAGGAGGTCAAAAAGTTCTTTCACAGTAGAACCTTCATGGATAAGCGACAGATTCATCTTTATAATCTCTGATAACTCTATGAAACAATTGATGTTTTCCCTTAAATCATTAAAAGATTTGATGATGTCAGACCTTGTCAGTCTCGGAAGGGAGATATTTTCTTTGCCTAATAAGGCAATTTTTGAATATGTGAGTGGTTCTAAGCTACTGCCAAAACGACTTGTAATCTTACGGGGACTCTTTGCAAAGGCTTTTACAATGCCAAAATCCTTGCTCAAATAGGTAACAATTAAATCAGCCTCTCCATATATCGCTGTCTTAAGGACAATACCCTCTGTATTTCTAATCATACTTTAGGATACCTGTTAAGAAACTTTCACTATCGAAAAACTTTTATAACTACATTACATTTCCAAAGTCTTCAGGTTTTAGATTCTTTAACCATTCTTCAAGCTCATCAGATTTTTTAAAGGTAAGAACATCTGTCGATACAAATATGGGTGCCCCTATTCTTAATGCAACTGCAACTGCATCTGATGGTCTGGAATCAATAAGCAGCTCGGTATTACCATTTAAAATATAAATGATAGCATAATAGGTGTTATCAATAATCTCTGTTATTACAACCCGTGATACATTTATTTTGAGTACATCAAAGATGTTTTTTATTAAATCATGGGTCAATGGTCTCGGGGTAGCCACCTTTCCAATTGCAAGGGCAATTGAATCTGCTTCTGGTTTGCCGATCCATATAGGAAGTGTCTCCATCCCATCAATTTGTTGAAGCAGCAGAATATACATACCACTTCTTGGGTCGAACAATAATCCTTCTACTTTCATTTGAATAAGCATTTTTTAATACCCCAATGATTGAAGCAGTTTTTCATCTTCTCTCCAAGCCTTTCTAACCTTTACCCATAGCTCAAGAAATACTCTATCACCGAGTAAATGTTCAATTTCAATTCTCGCCTCTATGCCAATCTTTTTAAGCATAGCACCTTTTTTACCTATTATAATAATCTTTTGCCCTTCTTTTTCAACGAGTATGTTTGCATGGATTGAAATAAGACCATCATCTCGTTTTTGCCAAGAGGTAATATCTACAGCCACAGAGTGAGGCACCTCTTGCCTTGTGTTTTCCATTACTTTTTCTCTTATAATTTCAGCAACCATAAATCGCTCATATTGGTCAGTTAAAATATCATCATCAAAATATTTGGGTCCTTCAGGCAGATATTTTAATACCACCATTAGGAGTTCCTGTAGTCCTTCCCTTTTTATTGCCGATGTTGGAATTATTTCCTTAAAAAAACCCAACTTGCTGAAATTATCAATGATTGGGAGCAAGAGTGGTTTTTTTATAGAATCTACCTTATTTACTACCAATATCGTCGGGACTTCTGTCTTTTTTAATTCACTTATAATCTTCGTCTCTGAATTTGTCCTCTTCCTGCAATCAACAACTAATATTGCCAAATCTACTGTCTTAAAAGAGTCATAAGCCTCTTTAATCATCTTCTCTCCGAGTTTATGCACAGGCTTATGAATACCTGGTGTATCTACAAATACTATCTGTCCATTAGGGAGGTTTTTTATGCCCCTTATATTCTGTCTTGTAGTCTGTGGTCTTGATGACACAATAGAGACCTTGTCGCCAATCAGGGCATTTAGCAGGGTTGATTTGCCTACATTTGTAGGACCTACAATGGCAACAAAACCACTCTTAAAAGAAGACATCTCTTTAAACTAACTCCGATACTACCTTTTGTATCCTTGACAAGGCTGTTTGAATATTTTCTTTTGAGATGGCATAAGATACCCTTATGTGATTGTCATTTCCAAAGGCTTCACCATGGACAAGGGCTACATTAGCATCTTCAAGCATATACATAGCAAAATCAAAGGATGAATTTATTGCCCTTGAACCCTTCTTTTTGCCATAAAGGGCAGAGACATTTGGAAAGGCATAGAAAGCCCCAACAGGCAAGATACATCTAATACCATTAATGCTATTTAATCCATCAATAAGTAAATTTCTGCGAGTCTCAAATTCCTTAACCATCTTTATGGTAAAATCCTTTGGTCCTTTCAGTGCTGCAACAGCTGCCTTCTGTGCTATTGATGTGGGATTTGAGGTTGATTGACTTTGAATACTTGTCATAGCCTTTATCACCTCTGCAGGGCCACCCGCATAGCCAATCCTCCAACCTGTCATGGCATGGGATTTAGATAGTGCATTAACGACTATAGTCCTTCCCATTATCTCCTTACCTAAGGAAGCAATGCTAATATGGCTATGACCGTCATATAAAAACATCTCATATACCTCGTCTGATATGATATAAAAGTTGTGTTTGACTGCAAGTTCAGCAATCTTCTCAAGGGATTTTTTGTCATAAGTAAAACCTGTCGGATTTGAAGGATAGTTTAAAATAAGAGCCCTTGTCTTTGTTGTAATGACAGACTCAATCTGTTCAGCCTTTAAGACAAATTTATCTTCCTCATAGGTTGGGACAATAACAGGGACAGCATCATTAAGCAAGGTTTGATCAGGATAAGATACCCAATAAGGTGCAGGGATTATAACCTCATCTCCAGGACTTAGTATTGCCTGCGAGATATTGTATAGACTGTGTTTTGCCCCGCAAGATACGATGATATTTTCTGGTTTGTAATGCAGATTGTTATCAACTTCAAATTTCTCAATAATAGCTGACTTTAACTCATCTGTCCCACCAACGGGGGTGTATTTTGTAAATCCTTCTTTGATTGCCTTAATAGCAGCCTCTTTGATAAAGTCTGGTGTGTCAAAATCAGGCTCTCCAACTCCAAAGTTAATAATATCAAGTCCTTGAGCTTTTAATGCCTTTGCCTTTGAATCTACTGCAAGCGTTGCTGAGGGCTTAACCCTTTTAGCCCTTTCTGAAATATTAACCATATTCAATCTCCTGATTTATAGTTTTAACAGAGACAATTTTTTTGATGGGTCATATTCTCTTACTGCATTAACATTCCTTATCTCCATAATTATTGCCTCAAGGACAAGAAAGGTCTTCGTATCTTCCCTCAAACAACCCATTTTTACATCATCTCTTTTGCCAAAGGCACAATGAAGATGTATCTTTGGCTCATCTCCCTGCCAAAAGACTGTGCCAGAGGCAACCATTTCATTGCTCTCTGTTATGTCACGCCACATTGGTTTCGGTGGCATCTCATCATCTTTCTCAGGACCTACTACAAAACGGCCCTGTTTAATACCGCCAAGTACGAAAATTACACCTGCCCTTATGTTCTCCTTTTTGGCTATTTCTTGGAGACCTTCCAAGATTTTGTCATCATCTTCAAACCTTACAACTACCACCCTCCCTTGCTCTCCCACCTGATAATTCATCAAAAAGCCCTCCTTGTTGATAATCCAAACAAATGTAAATTTAGGCCGTAATTATCCCTTATATCTATATAAAGTTTCAAATTTTTAAAACCACCCAAAATCAGCGATAGTACTGAGAGCTTAATAAAATCAAGTAGGAAGGGTTGGTGAAAAATTTTATACGACACCTTATAAAAGAAACCTTGAGAATCTTTAGCAAAAAACATTGCATTATAAAAAGAATAAAGCAAAACCCAAATCCAGCGATAAGGATAAGTCTCTTTCGTTCGTTTTGACAGTTCTAATGCCCCTTTCGCTACAGCCGCAAAACTCAACTACCACCCCAAAAAGTCTTGCGACTTTTTGGGGACCCCGTTTCTTCGGGTTCAAACACTTGCGGCTGTT
>DUZI01000271.1 GCA_013349595.1 Nitrospirota bacterium | reverse complement strand
TTGGGGTGGTAGTTGAGTTTTGCGGCTGTAGCGAAAGGAGCATTAGAACTGTCAAAACGAACGAAAGAGACTTATCCTTATCGCTGGATCTCGGTTAAACTTAATGGGAGTTATAAACTCAAAAATAGCGATAGGAAGGGCTGTTTCGGAATTTTTATAATCGACGATTTCATGTTTTATTCTTTAAAATGCAATGCCTTTTGCTAAAGTTTTTCAAGATTTCTTTTATAAGGTGTCGTATAAAAATTCCTCACCAACTCTTTCTACTTGATTTTATTAAGTTCTCAGTTTTATCGCTGATTTTGGGATAAAAATCATTGAAAGGAGGCATCAAAAAAATGTATGCAAGTATCTACATTGCCAAAAACACACTTGCCATGATTATGGCAGGTGGAAAGGGAGAGAGGCTTCAGCCAATAACTGCAAACAAACCAAAACCTGCTGTACCCTTTGGGGGGAAGTATAAGATAATTGATTTTGTCTTAAGTAATGTTTTCAATTCAGGCATAAGAAAAATCTATGTATTAACTCAATATCAAGCATATTCTCTTAATAAACACATCAAGGCTTCATGGTCAAAGTGGACAGGTTTGAATGAGTTTTTTGACACTTTGTCTCCAGAGACAAGGACGACAGGTGAACAATGGTATCTTGGTACTGCAGATGCCATTTATCAAAATATTCAGTTGCTTGAATCCTCAAGTGCAGAGTTAATAGCCATATTTGGTGGAGACCATATTTACAAGATGGATATTTCGCAAATGCTTATATATCACAAGATGAACAAGGCTGATATTACCATTGCCTCAATTGAGGTTTCAAAGGAGGAGGCAAAAAGATTTGGCATACTTTCTGTTGATGAGGACTTCAAGGTAAAAACCTTTGTAGAAAAACCTCAAACACCACCAAATATACCGGGCAGAGATACCTGCTTTGCCTCTATGGGAAATTATATATTTTCAAAAAAAGTTCTTATCGAAATGCTCAAAGAGGGGAAAAAATATTATTATGATTTAGATTTTGGAAAGCATATAATCCCAATGATGATTGAACAAGATAAAAGGGTATTTGCCTATAATTTTTTTGACAATACTGTCCCATCTATGACACCACAAGAGAGGGGTTATTGGATGGATGTAGGGACCATTGATTCTTACTATGAGGCAAATATGGACTTGATAAGCGTAAATCCTCGTCTAAATCTTTATAACTACGATTGGCCTATACTTACAAACCAAGGCAATCTTCCACCTGCAAAGACTGTCTTTGATAATGAATCAAGGAGAGGTGTTAATCTTGACTCTTTAGTTTGTGGCGGTTGTATAACAAGTGGTGGCACTGTGAGGAGGTCAATACTTGGTCCATCAAGCAGGATCAATAGTTATTGTTTGATTGAAGACTCTATTGTTTTTGAAAATGTAGAGATAGGCAGACACTGTAAGATAAAAAGGACTATCATTGATGACTATGTAATAATACCTGAAGGCACTGTAATTGGGTATGATTTACAAGAAGATAAAAAGAGGGGCTTTACTGTTACTGATTCTGGAATTGTTGTTGTTACAAGGGAAAATTTTAGGTGAGAGCCTTTATTGCAATAGATGTTGATAAGACAATCAGGGATGAAATCCAGGGCTTTGTAAAATCAATCAATAAATGTTCAACACAAGTAAGATGGACAGAGATTCATAATATTCATCTAACCATAAAATTTCTTGGTGAAATAACAGAGTCCAAAGCCTTTGAACTGAAAAGTGTTTTAGGGGAATTGATAAGACAACACCAAACCTTTGAGTTAATTATAAAGGGAACTGGTTGTTTCCCAAATTTAAAGACACCTAAAATTTTATGGTTGGGCATAGAAAGGTCAGAGCAACTTCACAAGATTCACGAACAAATTGAGGAGATCTGTCTATCCTCTGGAATTGGTAGACAAGATAAGCCTTTTTCACCACATATAACTATTGCAAGGATTAAAGATAATGTGCCTCAAGAGTTTACTGAGAGGATTATGAAAGAAAAGCATCGACAATGGGGAATTTTATCAGTAACAGAGGTTCTTTTGATGAAAAGTCTCCTAAAACCAGAAGGACCAATTTACAGTATATATGGTAGATTCCCTCTATCAATCCCTTAATACTTTAAGAGAGGTTATCTTTGAATTCACCCTGAATTTTTGATATTCAATCTGTACCACCGATTGATACCAATCGGTAGGTTTGAGCGATTCCTTTTCAGGTTCAATAGGTAATGGTTCAGAATAGTTAATATCTATGGCATCACCATCATCATTGGTTATCCTTTGACTGATTGGCAACATCTTTTTCTTATCAATGACTACCTCTCTGCCTTCTGATTTCAAAAGGTATCTCTCCTGAAAATCAATTATCTCATCAAAGTCAAAATTCCACCAGAATATACTCTTTCTAAGTGATGTGATGAGAAATTCAGCCCTTTTTTTACTCATCTTAACCTTGCTCTTGATAGTTCCATTTTCTTCAACAATCTCTCCTGCAAGAAATCCCATATAGTAAACCCTTACAATCATATTATTTTTATCAGCCTTAATATACATATCGCCCCCTAAAGATGTGTCATCTTTTTCATAAGAAACCTCGAGGACTGCCTCAATTGAATTTATAGACCTTAAATCATCAATGAGCATTTTTAAATTATAATCATGGGATTGTAATTGAATAGGTGTTGTATGTTTTGAACATCCAAAGATGAGTGGTGAAATAATTATCAACAAGAGACTAAATTGATATAATCTCAAGTAATTCATTAATCTTCCTTATACCTACAATCTCAAGCCCTTCATCATTTTTTAACCTATCCCTATTACTCATAGGAATATAAGCCTTTTTGAAACCTACCTTAACCGATTCTTTTATCCTTGCCTCTGCCTGTGATACAGCCCTTACCTCACCAGAGAGCCCTATCTCACCAAAAAAAACTGCCTCTTTCTCCAACGGTGTGTCTCTGAAAGAGCTTACAATGGCTGATATAAGTCCAAGGTCTGAGGCAGGTTCAGGTATTTTTAAGCCACCTGCGACATTTACAAAAATATCCATCACTGATAACTGTAAACCAGCCTTTTTTTCAAGTACAGCTACAAGTATGCCTGTCCTATTTGGATCGATTCCCATAGTTGTCCTTCTTGGAATACCAAAGGGGGTTGGTGACACAAGGGCTTGTATCTCTACTAATATTGGCCTTGTCCCTCTAATGCTTGGAATAACTGCCGAACCAGAGGCATCTGAAGGTCTTTCGGCAATTAATATCTCCGATGGATTCTCAACCTCTCTCAGTCCCTCATCTGTCATCTCAAAGAGACCTATCTCATTGGTTGAGCCAAAGCGATTTTTCATTGTCCTTAGTATCCTGTAGCTATGGCTTGAATCACCTTCAAAATATAAAACGGTATCAACAATATGCTCAAGCACCCGTGGCCCTGCTATTGCGCCTTCCTTTGTAACATGACCGATGATAAAAACAGGTATGCCTTCTTTTTTTGCAAAAAACATGAGTTTAGATGCCGATTCCCTTATCTGCCCTACTGACCCAGGTGCAGAAAGGATGTCTTCAGTATAGACCGTTTGAATGGAATCTATGACTACTGCCTTAGGCTTTATCTTTCGTGTATGGTTAATAATAGATTCAATCTTCGTCTCTGAAAAGACAATAATTCTGTCAGATGAAATGTTTAATCTGCTTGCCCTTAATTTAATCTGTTCAGGAGACTCTTCCCCTGATACATAAAGGACAGAGCCATATTGTTTAGAAAGGTTGTTCATTGCCTGAATAACCAAAGTAGATTTACCAATACCAGGGTCACCACCAAGTAGTATTACTGCCCCATAAACGACCCCACCGCCGAGTACACGATCCAATTCCCTTATCCCTGTGGTTAGACGAGATTTTTGTCCTTCTTTGATTTCATTTAGAAGTAATGGTTCAGAGATACTAAAAGAGACAAGTTTTTGACTAACCTGTCTCTCTTCTGCAAGGCTATTCCAGGAAGAACATTCAGGGCATTTGCCAAGCCAACGCGGTGAATTATAGCCACAGGATTGACAGACAAAGCTGATTTTTTCTTTGGACATTCTTTAAAACTCTGGTGGAGGTGTTTTTAAAAATGGCACAAACTTTTGTTTGTCTATTGACTTATCATAGGCATCTTCTGGGCTTATCCATCCTTTTTTGAGCAAATCCATAATAGCATCATCTAATGTTTGCATACCAAGTCTTTTTCCTGTCTGCATTACAGAAGGTAATTGATGAGTCTTTGCCTCTCTTATGAGATTTCCTACTGCATAGGTGCATACGAGTATTTCAAGTGCTGCACAGCGTCCCTTTTTATCTGCCCTTTTAAATAAGTTTTGAGCGATAACGCCCTTTAAGGATTCAGATAAGGTAGTTCTTATTTGTCCTTGTTGATTTGCAGGGAATACATCTATCACCCTATCAACGGTCTTAGGGGCGCTTGTAGTATGTAACGTTCCAAAGACAAGGTGACCTGTAGCAGCAGCCTCAAGGGCTAACTGTATGGTTTCCAAATCACGCATTTCACCAACGAGGATAATATCTGGGTCTTCACGGAGGGCACCCCTTAGTGCTGCAGCAAATGATTTTGTGTGAGTTCCTAATTCACGATGATTTACTATACAACCTTGACTTTGATGGACAAATTCAATAGGATCTTCAACTGTGATTATGTGATCCTTTCTATGCTTATTGGCATAGTCAATTATTGCTGCAAGGGTGGTTGATTTACCGCTTCCTGTAGGACCAGTAACAAGGACAAGACCTTTGTGAAGCATGGCAAACTTTTTACAAATCTCAGGCAATCCAAGTTCTTCTACTGTAAGCACTTTACTTGGAATCTGCCTAAATACTGCAGCTACGCCCCTTTTTTGTCTAAAAAAGTTTGCCCTATATCTTGCAAGTCCTGGTATTTCGTAACCAAAGTCAACATCACCAGTCTCCTCAAAGACCTTGATTTTATCTTCTGGTGCAATTTCATAAAGCAATGCTCTTAACTCATCATCTTCAAAGGGTTTATATTCTACCCTCTCCATCTCACCTCTAATCCTCAAGACTGGTTGGGAGCCAGCAGCAAGGTGTAAGTCTGAAGCATCTTGTTCAGCCATTAGCTTAAAAAAAGCATCAATTTTTGCCATTTAGACTTCCTCCTTAGGTTAAATTCTTTGACATCAATGAAATCATATAAGTAAGTTTTTGTCAACCTCTATCTCCCCAAAAATAGTGCTTAGGAAGGGCTGTTTCAGGATTTTTATAATCGACAAATTTTATTTATAATTTTTGATTTATACATTTAAAACA
>DUZI01000332.1 GCA_013349595.1 Nitrospirota bacterium | reverse complement strand
ATTAGCCCTTGCTGAGATTACAAGTGTAAAAGAGACAGAGGCAGAGATAAAACTACTGACAAAGGTAGAAGATAACATAAATGATTCACTTTTCAAGATTCCTCGTTCAAAGATCAAAGCCCTCTTTTTTCAGGGAGATATAAACTGGTATCTTGCAGATAGCTATTATCAGATGTTAAAAGATAGTGGTAGGTTTGAGCTTATTGACAGCACTATGGAGACACTTGACATGAGTAAATTATCTGAAGAGGCATCTAAAAAAGAAGTCGATCTAGTCATTATCATTGACTCCGACAAGAAAACTGATGTTACATCTATTAGACAAAAGCTCTATTGGGGGAAAGATTTTAAAGCTATTTCAGATAAGACAATCATTCTTAAGCCGGGATATGTTCAATCTCTTATGACAAAGGCATTGCCTCTTATTACAAGTGATAGTAACATCCTTCTCACCTATCAAGTTCCTAACACAATAAAAAAGATAGCCCTTGCTGATTTAAATGGTGATGGGAGCCCTGATATAATTCTTGCTACAGAAAATTCATTCTCTATCTATCAACCAAGTACTGACTTGAAATTGCTATGGGACTTTAGCAACTTTACATCAGATCAGTTGTTGTGGATTGACTCTATAGATATTGATATGTCAAAAAGAGACAGCCTTATTGTTACTGCTTATAAAGACGGAGAGGTAAAGACTTCAGTTTATAAACTTATTGATAATAATCTTAAGGAATTAGTAAGTTTAAGAAATGTCTTTATGAGAAGACTTGGCAATTCACTTATTGGTCAAGAATATTCAAGGTCTCAGGGATTTGAAAGCAAGATTTACTATTATGATTATAAAGATGGCAAGTTAGTTCGTGGTGCTGCTGTTATAATTCCAGAAAAAGTAAATCTCTATGATTTTAGCCCCATTGAATCCCCCGATGGCAAAAAAGGCCTCATTGTTTGGGATGACAAGGGCTTCTTAACCCTTTATTCATCATCAGGTATTATCTCATGGAGAAGTGCTGAGGACTTTGGGGGTTTTACAACAAAAATAAAAAGGGAATCTCCTATCTTTATGATTGATAGGGGTGAGTGGTCTGTTAAGGACAGGCTTGTGCAAAAGGGCGGAGGGGTTTTAGCACCAAAAAGGAAACCTCTTTTCGGCATGGCTAAGGGGTTAGGTTATAAAGAATCAGAAATAAAGGTGTTGTGGTGGAATGGCTTATCAGTAGAGCAAATTACCCTTATTGATAAGTTAGATGGAGAGATATTGGATTATGGCTTATTAAATGACAGACTTTTAGTCCTCTGCAAACCACTTATGGGAATAAAACCCCTCAATGTCTTAAAAGGCTCAAATCCATTCTTAAATACTCTATATGTAATCTCTGTAAAAGGTTTCTATAATTAGTTTATATTTATGTCAACAAAAGGAGGTATAGGCAGAAGGATGTTTATAAAGTCTTTAGGTGCAATATCAATATTGTTTGCAACACTTGATTCAAGTTGGAGTTCTTTTGTCTCTTCTTTGGGTGTTAGGACAGTTGAAAAGGATAACTTTAGTTTTGACTCAAATACAGGTAAGATCTATTTTAAAGATCATCAGATTAAGGAGCCTTACAGACTCATCGTTGATGGTCTTGTAGAAAAACCTTTATTTATCACTTATAGTGAGTTAAAGTCTATGAACCCAATAGAACAAACCTCAGATTTTCATTGTGTTGAGGGTTGGTCAGTGAGTGGTATAAAATGGAAGGGGATTAGATTTATTGAAATATTTAATAGGGTCAAACCTGATAAATCTTCAAAATATATAACCTTTCACTCTCTTGGAGAGACAAGGTCAAAGCCCAAAGGACAAGGACATTATATTGAATCATTCCCTCTTGATGCACTTTTAGATGAAAAGAAGCAAATACTACTTGCCTTTGAGATGAATGGAAAGCCCCTAACCCATGATCATGGGGCACCTTTAAGAGTTATCTCACCCTTTGACCTTGCTTATAAGAGCATTAAGTTTGTTCATAGGATTGAATTTGATAAAAAACCAAGGGATGGGTGGTGGACCATAGCAAACCCTATTTATCCCTATCATGCACCAGTGCCAAAGGAAAGGCTAAAAATTTAAGAATAAGAATTTCTTTAGATTTCTTAATCATCATAAATGGTGGTTACTGCTTTTCTACAATTTAATTAAAGAAAAAGTAGTTTATAATCAACAATAATAAAAAAGGAGGATTTTCTAAAAAATGGTTAACATCATTATTATGGGAGCTGTAGGTAGAATGGGTAGTAGGATTGTTACTCTATCAAAGGAAGTCAATGAATTAAAAACTTTAGCAGTTGTAGAGAGGAAGGGACATCCAGCTATAGGTAAAGATATTGGTTTGGTTATAGGTCTTGGTGAAATGGGAATAAAGATTAGCGATTCTCTTGAAGATGTTATAAGTAAAGGTGATGTAGTCATTGATTTTACACAAAAAGAGGCAACTATTGAAAATGCCAAGATAGTAGCAAGGCATAAAAAAGCTATGGTCATAGGTACAACTGGTCTTTCATCTGATGACCTCGCTATTATTAAAGAATCAGCCCTGTCATCCCCTATTGTGTTAGCCCCAAATATGAGTGTAGGTGTTAATCTTCTCTTAAAAGTTTTAAAGGATATAGCTCAAGTGCTTGGTGATGATTATGATGTTGAGATAGTAGAAGCACATCATAGATTAAAGAAAGACGCCCCAAGTGGTACTGCTTTAAAGATGGCTCAGGTAATTGCAGAATCACTTAATAGAAATCTTGATGATGTGGCAGTATATGCCCGTAAGGGGATTATAGGCGAGAGGACAAAAAAAGAAATAGGAATTCAGACTGTAAGGGCAGGTGATATAGTTGGCGAGCATACTGTTTATTTTGGAGGTTTTGGAGAAAGACTTGAGATAACTCATAAGGCTTCAAGTAGAGATACTTTTGCAAGAGGTGCCTTGAGGGCTTCACTTTGGATAGTTGGAAAAAAGGCAGGGCTTTATGATATGCAGGATGTTCTTGGCTTAAAGTAAAGGCTTTTTTGAATCAGGCAAGGGAGTTATATTTAAGGTAATATTATCTATAAGTAGTTGGTTGGATGCAAGGTTTATCTCTTGTTTGAATTCACTTGCAATGGCTCGCAGGTTGTTTATCCTATTTGTCCATCCCTTGAGATACTTTGAAAACCTTTCAGGTCTCAATTCTGCGAGCCTTTTATATCTCTGTTCTCTCATATCAAGATAATTGTAAATGTCCCCTTGAGATTTTTCAAGGAGCCTTTTTGCAGCGGAGGGACTATTTACATAGGTGTCAAAGTGTATGAGGCTCAAAGGATAAGGCAAATTCCCCGCACCTGATTTATCCCACAATTTTTTGTATATCTTTTCTGCATCAGCCTTATTCATCTGAGAGAGTTCACCTTCAAAACCAAATTGTTTTGCTGTGCTTGCCAAGATACCAAACTTTGATGATTCCCTTCCACCGTCGTCTTTTACGAGTGATTTGCCTTCATGTTTGAAAACTATTTGAATAATATCTTTGTAATAGTCTTTTGGGGTATTACTTATGGGTTGTTGATTAATTAGCGTTTGTCTTGATTTATTAACGATTTCATCTCCAACAGGTTTTTGGGATTCATTATTTAGTATCTGGTGAAAAGTCCTACCAGTAAATTCATTATTAATGTTTTTTTTCCACTGTGGGTTTTCTTGAATTGTATTGATTGATTTTGTTTTGTCTATCATTTTTTAAAATTATGAGATGAAACCTTAATTTAAATTGTTCCTCTCTGATTCAATACCCAACTCCTTCATAAGCTTCCAAAGAGTTACACGACTAATTCCAAGATGTCGTGATGCCAAACTTCTATTCCACTTATGTTTATTTAGTGCCTCAATTATACCCTGTTTCTTTTCATCTTTCTTTGTTGTAATTAATTGAGTCCTCGAACTTGAGAAAATATATTCAGGCAAGTCAGTAAATTTTATAATATTATCCTTTGCAGTCATCAAGGCATATTCTATAGTATTGATGAGTTGTCTAACATTACCAGGCCAGTCAAAATATTCAAGAGCTTCCATTGCAGAAGGACTTATTGTATAGACATTCCTATTGTTAATTGTTGCACATCTCTTGAGAAAGTGATTTATTAGTAAAGGGATGTCTTCTTTTCTATGTTTAAGAGATGGTGTATTTATAGGTATTACATTTATCCTGTAAAAGAGATCTTCCCTGAACTTGCCTTCTTGAATTAGATCAAAGAGATTTTTATTTGTAGCCGCAATAACCCTTACATTTACCTTGATTGGCTTATGATCACCTACCCGCTCAATCTCTTTTTCTTGTAATACCCTTAATAATTTGACCTGCATTGAAAGAGGCATATCTCCAATCTCATCAAGGAAGATACTGCCATTTTGTGCCGCTTCAAATCTCCCTGTCCTATCTTTAATAGCTCCAGTAAAGGCACCCTTTACATGTCCAAAGAGTTCACTTTCGAGCAAAAACTCATTCAAGGCTGCACAATTGACCTTTATAAAAGGATTTGATTTTCTGTTACTTAGTCTATGGATTGCCTCGGCCACAAGTTCTTTACCTGTGCCACTTTCACCACTAATAATAACTGGAACATCTGATTTAGAAGCATTTTCAATCTGCTCATAGAGTTTTTTCATGACAGTACTGTTCCCTATCAATCCCATAAATCCATATGAGTTGCTTAATTCCTGTTTAAGTTCATTTATCTCTATTTCCTTTATATAAAGAGATGTAATATCAGTCATAACCTCAACTGCCCCAATGATATTTCCCTTTGAGTCATCAAGGATAACTGCATTTTTTAAAATATGAACAGTTTTGCCATCTTTCCTTTTAATCTCACATTTTCTATGACTTACACAGCCCACATTAAAGAGAGAGCATTTCTTTTGTTTGCCGTTATTTGTTGTTATCACGCATGTGCTTGTGTTGAATATGGTGCATTGTTTTCCGATTACCTCTTCTTTTTTGTATCCTGTAATGGTTTCACAAGCAGGGTTTATATAAAGTATATTCCCTTCCTTGTCCACAACCATTAAACCTTCAGCCATAGTTTCAAGTAGTTTCATCAAAAAAACCGGGTCTTTCAAAATATCGTTCATATAACCACCTTAACAAATATTAACAATATGTTAATATTTGATTTAATTGGATGTCAAATATTAGTTTTAAAAATTATATTTTTCAATCTTTTATTTAATTAATTTAATTAATAATAGCTTTTTTCTATTATATGGCAATATTGCATAGAGATTGCACATAACAATAGTAGTGCTGTCATAGACAGAAAAATCATAATTAGGAGGGGAAAAAATGAAGAAAAAATTCTATGTGTTTTCCGTAGTAGTGGTGGCCTTTGTTT
>DUZI01000117.1 GCA_013349595.1 Nitrospirota bacterium | reverse complement strand
GAAAGGCAGGAAGTTGTTCTCCTCAGGATGGAAGAGGAAGGTTACATCAAGCCATCAGAGAGAGAATGGGCTAAGAAGCAACCTATTAACCTTGCCTCTTTAAGAACAACTACCGATGCTTATAATTACTTTCTTGAATATATAAGGCAACAATTAGAACAAAGGTATGGAATTGAGATGGTTTATAGGGGGGCTTTAAGAGTTTATACAAGCCTCAACAAAAAAGCCCAAATAAGTGCTCAAAAATCACTACAAGAGGGATTAAGGGAAGTTGATAAAAGGAGGGGTTGGAGAGGTCCTATTGGTAAAAGAGAAATAACAAAAGGAGGTGATGACAATACGGGTAAGACTACTTCTTTTGTAGCATCTGTTAATGATATAGCAACAGGTGTAGTTCTTTCTGTAGGTGTAAAAGAGGCTGTTATTAAATCACGCGGAGTAGTTGGCAAGTTATCAATAGCAGATGCAATGTGGGCATCTAATACCTTTAATACAAAGACCTCAAAAATGAATCAGATAAAGAACTTCAAACTAACAGATATACTCAACAGAGGTGATGTGATTTGGATAAGGTTTAAGACTGTAAATCAAGGTGCGGTATCCTTTTCCCTTGAACAAGAACCAGAGGTTGAGGGTGCTCTTGTGGCAGTTGAGGCAGATACAGGTTATATTAAGGCAATGGCAGGTGGATTTAGCTTTACAAGGAGTGAGTTTAATAGGGCAACCCTTGCAAAGAGACAGCCTGGTTCAGCCTTTAAGCCATTTATATACGCATCTGCCCTTGAAAATGGTTTTACCCCTGCAAGCATTATTGTTGACGAACCTGTGTCATATCCAACAGGTCTTGCAGGTAATTGGCAACCAGAAAATTACGATCACAAGCATTATGGTCCAACAAGACTGAGGATTGCACTTGCCTATTCAAGAAATGTCGTTACAGTAAAATTACTACAAGCAGTTGGCATTGATAAGTTTTTAGCTTTCATGAAGGAAATTGGTATAGAAGGTGATTTGCCTCGCGACCTTACTATATCTTTAGGCTCTATAAGCCTTTCACCTTTAAACCTTACTTATGCATATCTTCCTTTTGCAAATGGTGGAGTTAAATATAAAGACATTTCTATTAGATACATTACAGATTCAAAAGGTAATGTCCTCGAAGAAAATCTTCCTGAAGGGGAAGTAGTTATGTCCCCTCAAAGTGCCTTCCTTTTGACCTCTATGCTTGAAGATGTGATTAAATATGGCACAGGCAGGAGGGCAAATATTGGTTTACCATCTGCAGGCAAGACAGGGACAAGTAATGACTATAAAGATGCATGGTTTGTAGGATATACACCTCATATTGTATGCACCGTTTGGGTTGGTTATGATGATATGAAGAAATCACTCGGTTCAGGTGAGGTAGGTGGGAGGGCTGCTGCTCCAATATGGGCAAACTTTATGAAATCACATGGTTTGGAAAATGAAGGATTTGTCCTCCCTGAAGGCATTGTCCGATTGCCTATTGACCCAGAAACAGGACTGTTATCATATGAGCCAATTTTTTATGAATATTTCAAGGAAGGGAATCATCCAAAGGAATATTCTTCCTCACCTGTAAAGGCTGACAAACCAAAAGTATTGACTGATGATTTTGATTAATTAAAATCAGAGTTTCCCTTTTTTCCCAAAATCGGCGATAGAACTAAAGAGCTTAATAAAATCAGCAAGTAAGATAGGAAGGGCTGGTGTGGAATTTTTATACGACACCTTATAAAAAAAAGTTCCTAAGGGGCTTTGTCATAAGGCATTGTTTTAAATGTATAAATCAAAATTATAAATAAAACTTGTCGATTATAAAAAGCCTGAAACAGCCCTTCCTAAGCGCTATTTTAAGGTTTTTGACACTTAAGGTCAATTTATGACAATATAGTAGAATTATTGAATTTGTTTAAAATCAATAATTTCATAACTGGGAGTGCATAGGGTTCTGGTGTCCCTCCTGGACTTCAAATCCAGTGTTGCCGGCCAAAATCTGGCAGGGTGGGTTCGATTCCCACACACTCCCGCCAAGAATATCATGCCAAAATATAAAAATCATTTATATAGCATTTTAATGACCTTAGACTCTAATTACTCTTCGTTTATAAATGAGAGTGATTAGTTGATATGTTTGAATTTAAAATATAGTGTTTATCTGATTTAATTTTTTTCAATAAATTATTTCCAGCCAGACACTTTATCACACTCTTTCCGTTCTTTGGGATGGGACTTTTCCCACTGAGTAACAGATCGAGTTTCGTTTTCATCCATTTTTGATACCATACACTCACAATATTTTCTAACTACTTCAACAGTCTGCCCTTCATTCTTGTTATCATCCATACACTTTGCAATCCATTTAATATCATCTGCATTAGAAGACCTTGAAATTTTTGTTTTTTCTGATGCAATTGTTAACCCTGAATAGGATATTAATATTGCGAATGCCAACATTAATGTAAGAAATATTTTCATTTTGTTCGTCCATTATAATATTAAAGTTTTTTTACTTATTCTGCTTTCGTAACAAAGATTAATTAATTATTTGCATTTATATCTTTTTACATTCATATGTCCCCTCACCTCCCTCATTTTTTAAAGTATTGTCAAAATTAATTAACCACAGAGAACACAGAGAAAATATTGATATTTAAAGAGGCTATGTAAAAAATAGACTTTTTCCTCCTCTGTGCCCTCGTTTTTATAGTCTTTTTATGGCGTGCTTTAACCTTTCAACAATGATGTTAAATAAACCTACCCTCTTATCTGTTGCTTTCAGATTAGGTCAATATTTGTGCATTCAACCATTGTCTCAATTTGAATACCCAGATGTTCTCTTTGTGACCTCTGTGGTTTCATTCTTACCCATCTTTTTTCATGAAACTTTTGAGATTACCTTTTTTGAACTTAAAATTATCTTTATTGCCCATCCAAAAATATATATACAAACATACTTATATTTTTGTATATGTCTAAATTATTTTTATTTGATTGATAGTGAAAAGAGAGGCTCGCTGTCAAATTATGGGTATTTGCCTTTATTTTGTTTTTTTGTCAAAATATATAAAAACGAAATGTTAATTATACAGATTTGATAAGTTATTGTTTTATGTGAAATAAAAAAAGAAATATTTAACATTAGTAAATATCTTGCTGTAATGTTGTTGATTTTCTTTTTGGGCAATCTTATTATATCAATCAAAACAGGAGGGAACAAGGATGCTTATTATTGGTGAAAAGCTAAGTATCATAGCCAAAAGGGTGAGAGAAGCCATGCTTAAAAAGGACAAGGCACCAATACAAGAAATAGCCATTCGGCAATGGAAAGAGGGCGCTGGCATGATTGATGCTAATATTGGACCTGCAGAAGATAATGGGGAGGCATTGATGGAATGGATGGTAACGACTATACAGGAAGTTGTGCCGCTTCCTATATGTCTTGATACAACAAATGCAAGTGCCATTGAAGCTGGATTAAAGGTTCATAACAATACATGGGGTAGACCTTTGATAAATTCAACCTCAAATGACCCTGAGAGGTTTCCTATTTTAGAGCTTTCAGCAAAGTATAACGCACTCATTATTGGTCTTACAGTTGGCAAAGGTGGTTTGCCTGCAGATGCAGAGGAGAGGGCTGCAATTGCCTCAGAAATTATGGCAAGGGCAATGGAATATGGCGTCCCTCTCGAAGATATCTATCTTGACCCTCTTGTTCTTCAGATTGCTACATCACAAGACCATGCCGTAAAGGTAATTGATGCAATAAAAATGTTTCAAGAGATGAATGACCCGCCGATGAAAACAGTAGTAGGGTTGAGTAACATCTCCAATGGTTGTCCAAAACATGTAAGACCAATTTTAAACAAATACTACTTTCTAATGCTCATGGATGCAGGGCTTACTGCAGCTATCGCCGATGCCCATGAGATGGCTGAGGCACTTCATGAGAGACAACTTGTTAAAGATGTCATGGAAGGCAAGTCAATCTCTGATGAAAAAAAGATGATGGAAATAAGAAAGACCCTTGATATAATCATGGGAAGAAACCTATATGCTCACTCATATCTTGAAATGTAAAATAAAAAGTTCTCAAATAATACAGAGGAGGTTTATATCAAATGGGGTTTGAATTACCAAAAGAGACATATTCAGGGAAGGTCTATGAGGTAACACTTGGTAGTGATAGGATTGTTACCTTTGGTGGTGAAAATGTATTACCATTTTATAGTTTTGAGGGGTCTTTGCCGAATAAACCGGTGATTGCCTTTGAGATTCAAGATGTAGCACCTGATGATTGGGCTGAACCACTTAAAAAAGTTTATGATGGAAAATCATCAGATGCTGTTACATGGGCTAAATACTGTCAAGATGAACTTAAGGCTGATGCAATTGCCTTAAGACTTATAGGCACACATCCAGATAGAGAAAATAGGTCGCCTGAGGAGGCAGCAAAGACAGTCAAGGATGTTCTGTCGACAATTACTATTCCTTTAATTATATTAGGTTCTAACAATGTTGAAAAGGACTCCTCTGTGCTTGTGGCAGTTTCAGAGGCAGCAAAGGGTAAAAATTGTGCGATTGGCAAGGCACAGGAGGCTAACTTTAAAACAATAGCAGCTGCTGCAATGGCAAATAACCACAAGCTAATTGCCATGTCAGAGCTTGATATCAATCTTTCAAAGCAATTGAATATCTTGATTACTCAAATGGGTTTTGAAAAAGAGAGGTTAATAACTGACCCAATGTGTTCAGCACTTGGGTATGGGATTGAATATAGCTATTCAGTGATGGAGAGGATTAGATTGGCAGCCTTAACCCAAAATGATACAGTTATGCAACCACCAATGCTTGGTGATGTAGGCATGTATGTATGGAAGGTCAAAGAGGCAAATGCACCAGAGTCAGACTTGCCTCATTGGGGTGATTTAGAAAAAAGGGCTGTTGCTTGGGAGACAGTTACAGCAAGTTCCCTTATGCTTGCAGGTGCAGAATTGCTCATTATGAGACATCCAGATGCAGTAAAGGCTTTAAAGTCTTTTATTAATGAATTAATATAAAGGGAGGAATATATTATGGCTCTAAGTGGAGTAGAGATATTCAAGCTTTTGCCAAAGACTAATTGCAAAAAATGTGGTCATCCAACTTGTCTTGCCTTTGCAATGAAACTTGCCCAAAGACAGGCTTCAATAGATGCTTGTCCAGATGTTTCTGAAGAGGCAAAGCAAAAACTTGGTGAGGCATCAGCACCACCTATCAGGCCAATTACCCTCGGTGTAGGAGATAAGGCGGTAAAAATGGGCGAGGAGACGGTGCTATTTAGACACGAAAAAAAGTTTATTCATCCCTGTGCTTTTGCAGTTGAGGTAAAAGATACACAGGATAAGGACTCTATATCAAAGATCGTAAAGGAT
>DUZI01000225.1 GCA_013349595.1 Nitrospirota bacterium | reverse complement strand
CACAATTCTATACTATCCGAATCGGAGGTCTTTTTAAAATCTATTTTGGACAGATGGACTGAATATATATTTAATTAAAACAACATTACTATTAGTAACATCTGTTTTTACCTATTGTTACATTTCTGCTTTTTGAAATGAACCCAACATATTGTAATAAGAACATAATCAACATGGTATTTATATTGAATTAAATAAAACGTATTTATATTGAATTAAATAAAACCAAAATATTTTTGAGAATAAATTCCTTTACTAAAAAAAGAGGTTTTAATGATAGAATTATTTGCTGATGATGCCTTTGAATTTCTTAAAAGTGTACCACCCTTTCAATATGCTACAGAAGATGAACTTCAAAAGATTATTCAATCATTATCAATAGAACTTCATCAAAAAGACATCCTTATACTTCAACAAGGTGGAGAGCCTAACAAGTATCTTAGAGTCATCAAAAAGGGGAGTGTAAAGGTTTTTATAAAGACAGATGAAGGAATTGAGATAATTACTGATTACAGAGGCAAAGGCGATTTAGTTGGCTATCTTTCAATATTAACTGAAGACAAAGCAAGGGCTTCTGTAATAACCCTTGAAGAGACCCTATTTTTATTAATTCCAAAAAAGCTGATCAAAGACTTAATTGAAAAAAATACATCAATCAGGGATTTCTTTAATAGTACCTTTATAAAAAAATATATTGATAAACCTGTAAGAGAAATGGATGTCAAAAGGCTTATGAGTATTGGTAGTGACAAATTACTTTTTACCACAACAACTGGGGAACTGGCATCTAAAGGTGTTATCTCTACATTTCAAGATGTTTCCATAAAAGAATCTGCTGATATTATGAGTCGTAATAAAGTAAGCAGTTTGGTTATTATTGATAACAATGCTGTGCCTGTTGGTGTTGTGACAGATAGTGATTTTAGAGAAAAGGTTGTTGCAAAGGGAAAAGATTATAATGATAATATAAGCTCTATAATGAGCATCAATTTAATAAAATCCGATGCAAAGGAATATTGTTTTGAAGCACTTCTTAAAATGATCAGGCATAATATTCATCATCTTATTGTTGTTGATGATGGGAAGATAAAAGGGATAATAACTAATCATGACTTAATGATGTTGCAAGGTATATCACCCATTAATATTGCCAGAGATATTGAAGGCCAATACAGTGTTGAGGGGCTCATACCTGTTTCAAAAAAGACGAATACCATTATTAGTCTGCTTATCAAAGAAGGGGTAAAGGCAAGTAGTATAGCAAAAATTATTACAGAACTTAACGACAGACTTGTTAAAAAAATAATTGAATTTGCAGAGAGAAAATTTGGAAAACCTCCTGTTTCTTACTGCGGGATAGTCTTTGGCAGTGAAGGCAGAAAGGAACAGACTCTCAGGACAGATCAAGACAATGCAATTATTATTGAAGACTATGACTCAACTAAAGATGAAAAGACAATTAAAGATTATTTCACTGTATTTTCTGAGTTTATAAAAACAAGTCTTTTAAAGTGTGGCTTTCCCTTATGCCTTGCTAATTATATGGCAAGTAATCCATTATGGAGACAACCTCTAAATGTATGGAAAAAAATATTTCCACGACTGGATAACAAATCCGACTAGTGATGCCGTCATAAAATCACTCATTTTTTTTTGATTTTCGTCCCCTCTACGGCAATATGCATCTAGCATATCAATTGAAGGATTATTTATTTAAGATTATGCAAGGTAATAAGCTTTTTTTAGGTGGACTTGCTAATATTGCCTTAAAAAATAGTCCACCTATTGGTTTTTTTAAGAGTTTTGTTGTTGAAAAGACTGGAGCACATAAGAATCAACTTAATATAAAGGTAAAAGGGACCGCCCTCATAGTAGATCTTATTAGACTCTTTGCCTTTGAAAAGGGGATAAAGGAAACTTCTACATTTGATAGGATTAATGTCCTAAGGTGCATACATGCCATTGTAAAGGATTTTGCAGATGAGATTATATTCTCCTTTGATTTTCTTATGGTCTTAAGGATTGAGAATCAATTGTCAAACATTGAAAAAGGCATAGAACCCCAAAATTTCATTGAACCTCAACTTTTAAGTAATCTCAATAAAAAAATGCTAAAAGAAACCTTCTCTCTTATTTCAAAAATACAAGACATGGTGCTTGAGAGATACAAGACAATGATACTATAGCTATAAAACAATTATATCAATTCCTTTTAAACAAAGATGCTTTAAAGTCTAATAAAAATGTTATTTGTAGTTTTAAAAAAAATCAAATAAAAGGAGGGTATTATGGAAAAGAAGAAATTATCAAAGGCTGAAATCCTTGAAGATGAAGACTTTAAGACTCTTGTCAAGAAAAAAAACCTTGTATCTATGTTTTTTACTTTTTTGGAGTTGATATTGTATTTTGGTTTTGTCGGTCTCATTGCTTATAACAAACCTTTCCTGTCACAAAAAATATCAGAAGATTCTGCAATAACCATTGGAATACCTATTGCTGTCTTAACTATCTTATTCTCGTGGCTATTGACAGCAATTTACATATTTTGGGCTAATTCTTACTATGATAATGATGTCAAAAAAGTAAAAGATAAGATTGGAGGTCGTTAATGCCTACACAAACTATGATAGGGCAGGCAAATCCCATGGCAATATTATTTTTCCTTCTATTTGTAATATCAACACTTGGGATTACTTACTTTGCAGCCAAAAAGACAAAAACTACAAAAGACTTTTATGCGGCAGGGAGGAGCGTAACAGGATTACAAAACGGACTTGCCCTCGCAGGTGATTATATGAGTGCGGCATCCTTTCTAGGAATTGCTGGTCTTGTTTCCACAAGAGGATATGATGGACTTATTTATTCAGTTGGTTGGCTTGTCGGATGGCCTATTTCTTATATCTGAGCCATTAAGAAATCTGGGCAAATATACCTTTGCAGATGTAGTCTCTTATCGATTGAAACAAAGACCTATTAGAGCAGCAGCAGCTGCTGGTTCACTGATAGTTGTTATTACTTATCTTGTTGCTCAGATGGTAGGTGCAGGGACGTTAATAAGGCTCATGTTTGGACTACCCTTTGAAATTGCAATAATAATAACAGGTGGATTAATGATATGTTATGTTCTTTTTTGGGGGATAGTAGCTACTACATGGGTTCAAATAATTAAAGCATGTTTATTGCTTGGTGGTGCTACATTACTTGTTGTATTAACAATGCTTCAATTTGGTTTTAGTTATGGTGAACTTTTCAAAAAAGTTGAATACCTCTATTCCCAAAAATTTCTTGAACCTGGGGGACTTGTAACCAACCCTCTTGATGCCTTTTCCCTTGGTCTTGCCTTGATGTTTGGAACAGCCGGTCTTCCACATATACTTATGAGATTTTTTACAGTCCCTGATGTTAAGGCTGCACGAAAATCCGTATTTTACGCCACAGGCTTTATTGGGTATTTCTATATATTAACTGTTACTATTGGTTTTGGATCAGCAGTATTAGTAGGACAAGACATTATAAAAGGTATTGATGCAGGAGGTAATATGGCTGCTCCACTTCTTGCTGAAGTTATTGGAGGTAATATATTTTTAGGTTTCCTTTCAGCAGTTGCCTTCGCTACAATCTTTGCGGTTGTGGCTGGTCTTACACTCGCTTGGGCATCTGCTTTCTCTCATGACTTATATGTAGGGGTTGTTAGAAAAGGAGAGGCATCAGAGATAGATGAAGTAAGGGTAGCAAAGGTGGCAACTATTGGACTTGGAATTACTGCAATACTACTTGGCATTTTGTTTAAAGAGCAAAATGTTGCTTTTCTTGTAGGTTTGGCATTTGCAATAGCTGCGAGTGCTAATTTCCCAGCTCTAATTATGTCACTCATGTGGAAAAAATTTACTACTGCTGGAGCTGTTTCAAGTATAATTACAGGGCTTACAGTTGCTATTGTTCTCTTGATATTGAGCCCGACTGTATGGGTTGACATAGTCCACAAAGAACAAAAGTTAGCAGTTGAAAAGAAAATTAAGGGTATTGAAGAGGGACTAAAGGCAAAAATATATGAACTTGAAAAACAAAAAACACCAGATTTAAAACAAGAGCAAATAACTGCAATCACTATGGTAATAGATTCAGAAAAAAGAAATTCTGAAAAGTTGAAGAAAGAAGCAAAGGCAGAAATGCCTCAACCAATTTTTCCATTAAGAAATCCAGGGATATTTTCAATGGCAGCAGCTTTTTTCATTGGAATTTTTGTATCACTAATATCTCCAGATAAGGAAGCAGAAAAAAAATATTCAACTGAGAAACTAAGAGAATATACTGGAATAGGTGCAGAAGATTAAATTATCCTAAGATAAAATCTAAATGAGAGATATAAATGAATATTTTGTCAAGGCATTGCAATCTTATAAACAGAAAGATTATGAGGAGGTTGAATTTATTATTGAAAAAATACTAAATATGGATAATCAATTTGAAAAGGCAATTTTTCTGAAAGGTGTTATATTGTATGAAAAGGGTAAAATCAAAGAGGCAGATAAACTTTTTCAGACTTTTACAAATCTGTCAGTTTGGTGGTTGAGACTTGGATTAGAGCTTGAAAAAACAGACGAAGAAAGGGCAATTAATTGTTACAATAAAGCACTCTCCATAAATCCAACAGATAATTACACTTTATTGAAAAAAGGACTTTTGATGGAAAAAAAGGGTAATTATTCAGAATCAACAAAATGTTTTAAAGCCATTAACCCTATGAGAGAGTTGTTGTCAAGAGTAATTATCCCTTTTGGTTTTATGTGTCTTCTTTCAGTAGGTGCTTTTATGCTGATTTCAAAAGGAGAAAATGGATTGTCTTTTGTAGTTATTATTTCTGCGATTTTTTGTTTGTCGTGGCTCAAGAGAGATGCAGGAAATGTATTAAAAATGATATACAAAAAATCTCTTTTAAGCAGGTTTATTTTTTTGGCATAATAAATATTATTTTTTGTTGTATCAAATAACTATCCATATTCAAAAAGGAGGGCAATGATGTCACAAGAAAGTATCAGTGTTTTGATGGAGGAGAAAAGGACTTTTCCACCTAAAAAGGAGTTTAGTGAGAAGGCACATATCAAGAGCATGGAGGAATATGAAAAAATCTATAAAAGATCTGTTGAAGACCCAGAAGGTTTCTGGGCTGAGTTGGCAGAAAACATGCTCATTTGGCAAAAAAAATGGGATAAGGTTCTTTCCTATAACTTCCAGAAACCAGAAATCAAATGGTTTATTGGTGGGAAACTCAATGTCTCTGTAAATTGCATTGACAGACACCTTAACGATTCAACAAGAAACAAGGCAGCAATCATCTGGGAAGGAGACGATGGCTCATACAAAACTTATACCTATCAACAGCTTTACTATGAAGTCAATAAATTTGCCAATGTCCTCAAAAAATTAGGGGTCAAAAAGGGAGATAGGGTTACCATCTATCTACCAATGATACCTGAACT
>DUZI01000308.1 GCA_013349595.1 Nitrospirota bacterium | reverse complement strand
TATATTTTTCCAAAAATCAGCGATAGAACTAAAGAGCTTAGTAAAATCAGCAAGTAAGATAGGAAGGGCTAGGGAAGGATTTTTATACGACACCTTATAAAAAAGTTCCTAGAGCTTTGTCATAAGGCATTGCATTAAATGATGAATAAAGCAAAATTAAATAAATTTGTCGATTATAAAAATCCTGAAACAGCCCTTCCTATCGCTATTTTAAGGATTTTTTGCAATTATTAATAAATAAACAAAAAAATGATAGATACATATTCCATAAATGATGAATTTAGTTTAAGCATCGGTGATGCTCAAGCAAAAGCAATCACAAAGATCCTTAATAAGATTCATTTAAAAATTATTAATAGTGTAACATGGGATAAATTTGAAGATCTTGATCAAGTTGTTTCAGGACTTGCCGAAGTCAAAAAAAGAGCTGAAGATTTACTCATAAGACTAATACAAAGAGTTGATAGAATAGAAGAACAACTCGAAGGTATTTTTATGAATGTGGGCTATGGTATTGAGAATAGACTCTGTTCTCATATTGAACTTTTCGTAAAAGATGTATTCATGGTTAAGCCCCATTACAAAAGATTCAGAAATCATATATAAAAGAGGCCATGGTGAAAAAAAGAGGTTAATTTATATACAGAAGCGAAATTAGTCGACCGAGATGTCTTAATTATAGGAGAATGAAAGGCACTGCTCAGCAAAAAAGATGTTGATTGAGTCATGAAAACTCGTGAGATTATTTGTAAATTAACAAATAAAGATGTAAAGGGATCTATTGTTGGCTATATCTTCAGACCATAAGTTGAGAAATATATAAAACAGAATCGAAGTTCTGCAGAACCTATGAAGTTGAGTATGTCAAGTAATAGGCAGAAAGATTTCACAGAAAGCCAATTAACCTTAATATAATTGGTAATGTCAAAAGTTTTATGAAAAACGAGAAAAAGGAGGTATTATGAAAGACTGCATATTTTGCAAAATCTTACAAAAACAGATACCCTCAAAGATTATCTATGAGGACGATTTGGTTGTTGCCTTTGAGGATGTCAATCCTCAAGCACCTATTCATACCCTCGTGATACCGAAAAAGCATATACCAACTATCGCGGAATGTCATGAGGAAGATTACTCGTTAATCGGTCATATTCACAAGGTAATAAACGAGATTGCAAAACAAAAAGGTCTGACAGAAAGAGGTTATAGGATTGTCAACAACTGTAATGCTGAAGCAGGACAGACAGTCTTTCATATACACTTTCATTTGCTTGGGGGAAGACTGATGCACTGGCCACCGGGATAATTTCTAAAAAAGACTATGAAGATACTTAGCAAAGATACCCTTTGGAAGGGTCATTACCTTCAAGTTGTATCTTTGAGGTATGAAGACAGACTGGGTAATACCAGAATGTGGGAGTCAATTGAAAGGGTTAACTGTGGCGGTATTTCAGCAATCATACCCTTGACAATTAATAATGAATTTCTTTTGGTCAGACAGTTTAGACCAGTTGTCCAGAAATTTGTTATTGAATTCCCAGCAGGTCTTGTCTCTGAGGGAGAAGAACCTATAAAGACGGCCTACAGAGAATTGATTGAGGAAACTCGTTATGTCAGTGAAGATATTATTTTTTTGGCAGATGGTCCTGTTTCATCAGGGCTTTCTTCAGAAATTCTAACTGTTTTTCTTGCTTGTGATGCAAAAGAGGCAAATAAAGATTTGCTTTCAAGTTACCATGCAGATGAATCAGAAGACATTGAAGTAATAAAGACACCTGTTGAAAATATCTATAAGGTTCTTGCCGATTACAGCAAAAGAGGGGATTTGATTGACTTAAAGATCTATGGCATGCTTGAGTTAGCAAGGCGATATTTAGATTCTAAAGCCGCTAATAAGTCCCAATATAAAAAGGAGTAATTAAACATGATAGATGAAAACTCCCTAAAAGAGTATGCATTTAAAAAATTCAATTTAGCCAAATCAGTTGAAATAAATAAACTTGGTGCAGGTGTACATGGCACAGGTTTTATGATAAAGATAATACTTCAAGACTCTAAAGAAAAAAATTATGTCATAAAGGAACTTACCCCTCAGGGATTAGGGCATGACTATCCATCAGACAGGGCATCAGTCTTTTTGCTTGCTTATGATGAATATAACAAACTGCCTGGTCATGTTAGGGCGGTTGATGTTTTAAGTATTGATGAACAAGGTAATATCAAATCAATAAGTGATGGAAAAGACTATTTTCTCCTTATGGAAATGGTTACAGGGCAAGATTATTTTAAAGACCTTGAAGAGATGAAATATAGAGACAGGCTTTTAGATATTGATAAGTCAAAGATAAAGGCTATGACAGGATATTTAGCTTCTATACATAAGGTTAAATCAGATAATAGACATCTATATTGGCGGAAATTAAGAGATACAATCGGTCATGGTGAATGTTTGATGGGTGTCTTTGACTTTTACCCTGATGGGACATTGACTTATGAAGAGATGGCTAATATAGAAAAACTCTCTATTGACTGCAGGGCAAGGCTTAAGCCAAAACACCATAGACTTTGCCAGATACATGGAGATTTTCACCCTGGTAATATCTGGTTTAAGTCAGACGATGAGTTCGTCTTACTTGATAGAAGTAGAGGTGCCTATGGAGACCCTGCCGATGACATAAGTGCAATTACTATTAATTATCTTTTCTATTCAGTGATGTATCATGGTGACTTCCGAGGCTCTTACAAAGAGGCCTTTAATCTTTTCTTTGATGATTATTTAAAACTAACATCTGATTTTGAACTACTTGATGTGCTTGCAGTTTTTTATGCCTTTAGGGGTGCAGTTGTATGTAATCCAATTTTCTATCCAAATCTTTCAAAGGATAGGAGACAGAAAATACTTGATTTTGTAGTAAAGACATTACAGTATAATCACTTTGAGCCAAAAGAGGTAAACATTTAATTCCGAGATCCAGCGATAAGGATAAGTCTCTTTCGTTCAGGAGCTATGTTTTGGCAGTTCTAATGCTCCTTTCGCTGCAGCCGAAAAACTCAACTACCAACCCAAAAAGTCTTGCAACTTTTTTGGGAGCCTGTTTCTTTGGGTTCAAACACTTGCGGCTGTTTAACGCTCCCGTCACAAAGAACTGCTGCCAAAACATCGCTATTTACCTCAGAGCCCCATCCTTATCGCTGTATTTGGGTAATTAATCATATGAAAAAATTATTCCTTTTCAATAAGGATGGATTTTGTCTTGTCCTTTGGATTGGCATTACGCCACATCTTTTCTTCAACCTCTATTGCCTCTTTTTTTGCCTTTTCTTTCCTTTCTGACTCCTTTATCTTTTGCTCTTCTGTCATTTGTTTGTCTTTTTTCGACTTGTATTTCTCTAAAACATCATTTGTATAAACCTTTTCTGCAAAGGTGTTTGAAATGGATGAAAATAATAAGGCAATTGTCAAAAAAATTATTAATACTTTTTTTAACATTTATATTGACTCCTTTAATCTTGTTTGAAAGGCTGAACAATCTTGGGTGTGACAAAAATCATAAGTTCTTCTGTGTTACCTGTCTTGTCTTCCTTTTTAAATAAGCTACCTAATACAGGAATTTTAGATAGATAAGGAATACTACTTTCGCCTTCTGAAACGGTCTCCTTTCTTATACCAGCAATTACAACAGTCTCTCCATCTTTTAAGGCTATCCTTGTATTTGCAGCCCTTGAATCAATCTGAGGATTTCCAAGTATATCTTTTCTCTCACT
This sequence comes from Nitrospirota bacterium, assembly GCA_013349595.1. GTDB lineage: Bacteria > Nitrospirota > Thermodesulfovibrionia > Thermodesulfovibrionales > Dissulfurispiraceae > DUZI01. The sequence goes on along the minus strand of DUZI01000308.1, from coordinate 1,731 downwards.
TGAAGTAGCTGGCTCATCTTTACTTATTTCAAGGTCAAGATAGATAATATTTTCTTTTGTTCCAAAGACTATTGATGGTGTCACTTTCATCAATAATGCTGCATCTATATAAGTAGTTGTATAAGTCCCTTGAGTTGACCCAGGAGTTGTTATTGGAACCCTTGCACCATGTCTGATTAGTGAAGGGCTATTGTTAAGTGTCATTAATTTTGGTTGAGAAAGTATCTTGCCTTTACCAGCCCTCTCTAAGGCAGAAAGCCTAAAGTCAAGCATCATAGAAGCTGCCCTGTTTATATATCCTATACCAAATGACCCACCTGCACCCTGTGCTACTGCTGCAGGCATGTTGATAATAAGAGGCATAATGTTTGTTGCCCCCATAGTCCCTTGTGTTGCCTGACCAATACCAACCTGTGAATAAGGAGTTGAAACATAATCTGAAGCAGACTGGGTATCTCTTGCAGACCTTGTCCCACCATAAGATAAAATACCCCCGTCTTTTGTGACTCCCCAACCTGACACACCCCATTGGACACCTAATTCAAGGGCTGAAGAGTTAGAAACCTCAACAACCCTTGCTTCAATTAAGACCTGCTGAGTTGTTTGTGACGGTATATCAATAGATGCAAGGAATCGTTCAACCTCTTCAACTATGGCTGGGACATGTCTCATAACAATAGCATTAATTGAATTAATACTTGAAATACCAACCTCTGCAGTAATTGCCTCGTCAGTAATCTTAAGTTCCATAGCCTCTTGTTTTGCAACGCCTTGTGTTGCCTCTTTCAAGGTGCTTCTGACACCCTTAAATATATTTAATTGGGTGATGTGCTTGATTGCGTCAAAGGTTGATAAATATTTTAGCTTGATAATCTTTGTAATCTTTTGTTCAGACATCAGGGCTTGTAATCTCTCCTTTGCAACCTTTGCCCTTTCGGTATAGAGTTCTGACTCTGCTTTATACCTCTTAATGCGAGTTTCTCTAAGAGCCTGTCTTGTCATTTCAATCTTATTAATAGTTTCTACAGGGGCAATAAGTATAAGTTTATCTGCCTCATCAACTGTAAACTCAAGGGCAAATATCTTTACTACCTTTTCGAGAGCCTTTTGCCATGGGATTTTCTTGATATTTATGTTGACCTTATACTTAAGGTCTTTCACATCAGGATGTAAAACTATGTTATAGCCGCTTATTTCTGATAATAAAAAGATTACACTTGATAAATCTGCATCTTGAAACTCAAATGAAACAAGGTCTCCTTCTTTAGGAGCAGCAAACTTCATAAATTCGTTTTTTCTCACTAATAAGGTCTTAGATTTTTCATCTATTGAGATTTGTACATTTGATTCGTCTCTAATAAGCTTAATGGCATCCTTCCAATGAATGTTGTCCTGTTTTATGGTTACAGTTGCATCAGGGACATCTTCTCCTATGATAAGATTGTAGTTTATTTTATCTGAAATTGACCTCAAGATACTCTTAACATTTGAATTTATGTAGTTTAGAGAAATAGAATCTTTGTCAACTTTTTGTTCTGTATAATCAATTTTTAGTGCTTTGGCAGTTATAATAATTTCATCATTTGATACCTTTACATCTATATCAGTATCAGAGCCTTTTTTTGCATAACTTAAAATCTCGTTTGTTTCAACAGATATGAAAAACTTTAATGTCTTTCTTTCTTCTTTATATGAGATTTTTCTAAAGGGGTTAATCAAAGTTGAGGGTAT
>DUZI01000290.1 GCA_013349595.1 Nitrospirota bacterium | reverse complement strand
GGGTCCCCAAAAAGTCACAAGACTTTTTGGGGTGGTAGTTGAGTTTTGCGGCTTTAGCGAAAGAAGCATTAGAAGTGTCAAAACATAGCTCCTGAACGAAAGAGACTTATCCTTATCGCTGGATCTCGGAAAATAGTTATTTATCTTCATTAAACATTTTGCCAAGTCTTTCCATATCATAAGACTGTATAAACGCAGGTTTGCCTGATAAAATGCCTGTAACATTTCTAAAGGGTTTGCCTATGTGCATTCCAAGATTGTCAATATGAAATTCTCTGATTTCTTTATCATGCATCGACCCTCTCATCTTAAGCACAGTAAGACATCTCTTCATCTCTCCATAAACCTCAACATATCTTAATAATATGATAGAGTCAGTAAGGGTTGAGATATGGGTCTCTGTAACAGATGTCCCACCCATTAGTGACGGCGTTGTCGAGGTAAAAATCCCAACTATCTCTTGATGCTTAATAAATGATGTTATGCCAATGACAAACTCCCTAAAGCCTTTATCTGTTGATACCCTTTCTAAGGCAGATAAACTGTCTATTGCCACCCTCGTCGGTTTGAATTGGGCGATTGTATCTTTAATGATAATTAAATGGTCTTCAAGTCCCTTGACCTCAGGATATTCACATACTACCTTCAGCTTGCCTTCAGTTTCATACTTTTCAAAGTCAATACCCCAACCACGAGCATTTCTAAATAATTGTTCTCTACTTTCTTCAAAGGCAAATAATAAACATCGCTCATTATTCTTTGCTGCTGCCATAAATTCTGTAACCATTAAGGTTTTACCAGTCCCTGTGGCGCCAGATACAAGGATTATTGAATCTCTAAAGAATCCACCTCCACACATCTTATCAAGCTCATCATTTCCAGAGGTAACTCTATAATCAGAAGACCTTTGTTTTAATTCAATAGCAGAAAGAGGGATTATTATAATGCCTTCATCTGGAATTACAGTAAAAGGAAACTCTCCTTTTTGATGATCTGTTCCTCTAAACTTTAGTATCTCTATGGTTCTTCTTCGCTTTTCTTCATCAAGGATATTTCTTAAGATTACTACATTATCAGCAACAAACTCTTCTACATCATATCTTGCAATGTTTCCATATTCGCTTATACGCTCTGCTGTCATTAATGCAGTAACACCCATTTTTTTAAGTGCTGTGGCAATTCTATGAAGTTCTTTTCTAATTGTAAACTTATCATTAAGTTGGTGAAAGATTGCACCAAGAGAGTCAATGGATATCCTTTTTGCATCAACCTTTTTGATGGCATGTTCTATCCGTGCAAGTAATGCACCTAAATCATATAAACCGCTCTCAAGAACACTTTCTCCTGGTTGAGGTGAGGCATCAACAAAAGCCCATTTGCCCTCTCTTTCCCATTGTTCAATGGGAATCCCAAGTGAAATGAAATTTTTCTTAATATCTTGTGGTGATTCTTCAAATGTTACAAATACACCATTTTGATTTGATAGCTTAATGCCAGCTGATAAAAATTGGACTGCAAATACGGTTTTAGCACTTCCAGAAGTCCCAGATAGGAGGGTTGTTCTGTTTTTGGGAATTCCTCCCTTTGATATAAGGTCAAAACCAGGTATACCTGTCGGCAATTTTTCAATAAAATTACTAATCATAGGCTGCATCTTTTCTCTTCTCCTTATTTTTTCGATGACACAGAAAAAGGCTGTAAGTCTAATCCTAATAAGACCTTTTCTTTGTCTGATAAATCACCTATGATTCTCCTTAAAGGAGGAGGCAACTGTTTGATTAAGGTTGGCGTTGCAAGGATTTTTTCCTCCTCAGCAAGCTGTGGCCTTTCGAGGACATCTATTACAATCATATCATATTGGTCATTTAATTCCTCTTCACATATTTGTCTGAGATTGCTAATGGCCCTTTCAGACTTTGCCGTTTTGCCTGTAACATAAAGCTTAAGTAAGTATTTACCCATTTCTCCTCCTCCTTAAAGTTCTTTTGTCTTTTTACCTGTCATTATAAAATAATTTCTATAAAAACTTACAAAATATCCCATTAATTCAATTAACAGTATCTTGCCCTCGTTAACATATGCCTGCGCTTTTTCATACGGAAGTTCCTTTGTTATAATTTTTAAGGCTGTTGTATGTAAATCAATCAACTCCCTTGGGCCTGCCCTAAAAGAACCAAGATTATCAATATACTGCTTCATATGCTCAACTATGTCATACTCAGTCTTATAAACTTGTGATTCTAAGTATTTTTTAAAGAGTGTTTTATAACTATTTACCAGTTCATTAAATAACTCAGGCATGCTTTCACGAATTGGAATATTTCCATAAAATCTTGCTGTTATTGTAGGTTGATGTAAGCCTATTAGCCTATCTAAGGACTCCAATTCTTTTTCAAGCTCAAGCACCTTTTTTTCTGTCTCTTCTGCCTTTTTCTCTGCCAGTTCTGCCCTTATCCTGTCAGTAATATCTTCCAATATACCTATGTAGTGTGTTGCCTTGCCTGAAGGGTCTTTTAGGGGTGTCATTGTAAGTTGCTGCCATATTAACTCTCCATTTTTTTTCTTTTTACATATCTCACCATGCCATACCTTGCCTTTGTTAATGCTCATCAAAAGGTTTTCATAAATCTCATCGTTGATAAAACCAGATTTTATTATTGATAAATCCTGTCCAATTATTTCATCTGAAGAATATCCTGTAATGTCACAAAAGCTTTTATTTACATAGTCAATGGTGCCTTTTGTGTCGGTTATGATGATTGAATTTGAACTGTGTTCAATAGCAACAGATAGTTTATTTATTTGCTCTTTTTGTCTTTTCTTATCAGTAATATCAAAGCAATACTCTATTATCTTTTCTACCTCACCATTATTATTAATAATTGGATAAACATGAAGCTCTATTATTTTTTCCTTTTTATCACTGCCTATGTGACTTATCTCAGTCACTAATGGTCTTTTTGTTTCTTTAACAACATCAATGACACATGAATCTCCATTAGGACTACAGGGTCTACAGTTATTGTAAAGGGCACTGTAACAAGTCAAATTACTCTTTGCATCAAAGTTAGTTGCAGAATTTGCCAATTTTATCTTCTTTGTTTTTACATCTACCACATAAAAAGGATATGTTAATGACTCAAGTATATTAATTAAAAATCTCTTGCTCTCATTTATGTCATGAAAAATACTCTCAATAGGTTTATTTAAAGTGGCATATACACAAGCACGGTAAAAGAAATAAAAGGCAGACATCTTAAATACATGTCCAGTTGCATTAGTAATTGAGTAAACATCTATGTAAAGAGTAAATACTATTTCTGTTAAGGCTGACAATAAAATACCTGCTCTAAGCATATGGTACACATAATAACCAAAATATTCTCTAAATTTGCCGATTAAATGAAATGAGTAAAGAAATATTACCACAACTATAAACTCGCTTATAATCTTAAAATTGCTTTGTCCCACACCATCGATATAGGATGTAGGAAAAATATTATATCCAATCATGATCGGTGGAAAAGATGTAACTATGGCATATGCAAAGATAAGTGCATAAAAATTGATTTTTTTTGTTATAAAAAATAAAGCCAAGAAGATTGAAATACTTTGTACATATCTACCATAAATCCAGTATTGTGTTGCCATATTTGCTGAATTAACCGAAAAAACTGTCATACCCTTATATGTTAATGAATGAATAAAATCAATAAATGCTACTGATAGAAAAGAAATACCTATTATGGTGAAAAAACTATTTTCATAATACCGCCGGGTATTTAGGGTGATTACAAAAATAGTAACTCCAATTGCAATTGTATAAGCCTCAACAATTATATGAAAGTAAAGAAAGTTTATATTAAAAAGGATTACAAGGGGGATAAGTTTTATAAATAATATCTTTAGATGGGGCAGATAAAGCCCTCTTAAGTTTTCATTATTCTGTTTCATTTAAAAAACCACAACTAGAATTAGTAACTTACTAAGGCATTTAAAAATTTCTCGTTCATCCTTCTAAGATTCTTGCTCATTACATAAACAAGTTTTTTTAATATTAGATTGGACAGCATTAATTCTTCCTTTTCAATTTTGTAAAAATCATCCTTAGCAAGCAAAAAGATAACACTATCTTCTATTGCTACTGCAACAGCCTCATGCTTTCTGTTTTCTATGATTGACAGCTCTCCACAAAAATGTCCAGGACCAAGCACCGCCAAGGTCTGCTTCCATCCACCAGCAGTTACTTTAGAAATCTCAATTTTTCCTTCAAAGATAAAATATATGCCTCTTGTTTCATCTTTCTCTTTAAAAATTGTGGAACCTTTCTTAAACTTTAATACCTGAAGCTTATCAGCTATGACAGATAAATTTTCTTCATCCATGCCTTCAAATAGTATTTGTCCTCTAATATCCTCTACTGTTACCATATATTTACCTCCTTTTTTTATGTCTTTTTCTCTCGTAATCTCTCGATCTCTGCCCTTAAAAAGGCAATCTCATCTTTAAGTTGCTTTATTTGTGTATCCTTATCTATCTCTGCCTTGGTTTTAATTATCTTCACTGCTGTGATTTTGTATTCTGGTGTATTGACGATCTTATCAGATACGTCTGATGTCAATACATTTGCACAAGCCTCAGCATAGTGCATTGGAATAAATATTATTCCTTTTTTTACAGTCTTACTCTTTCTAACCAATAAAGTGATAGCACCGCTTTTTGATTGAATTTTAACAGTTTCACCTTCTTCAAGATTATTAATCTTCATGTCAATCTCTGACATTTCTACATAAGGTGTGCCCGCAACCTTTTCAATAGCCTTGATTCTTCTTGTCATTGAACCAGAATGATAATGAAACAAGTTTCTTCCTGTAATAAGAAGATAATTAAATTCCTCATCAAGCCTTTCATGAGATTCTGTTTGATCAACTTGTGAAAACTTAGCCCTTCCAACAGGAAATCCTGCCTGATATAAATACCTTGTTCCAGGATGGTCTTTTGTAGGACATGGCCAATGTATTCCTTTTTTTTCAAGTCGTTGATAAGTAATACCAGCAATGGCAGGCCAGACCTTGCCGTATTCTATCCATACTTCTTCTGCCTTTTTAAAGTTCATCGGATTATTTAGTCTTTCCGATAAACTTATGATTATCTCTAAATCTGTCCTTGCCTCACCGGGCGGTTGTAAGGCTTTCCTCACCCTTTGAACCCTCCTGTCAGTATTTGTAAAGGTTCCATCTTTTTCAGCAAAAGATGCAGCAGGCAAGATTACATCTGCAAGCATTGCGGTCTCAGTCATGAAAATGTCCTGTAAGACCAATAAATCGAGATTTCTAAAGGTATTAAAGACATGCTTTGTGTTTGGGTCTGTCATAAGAGGATTTTCACCAATTATATATAGAGCCTTTAAGGTCTTATTATTGATCGCACTTAACATTTCTAATGAATTTAGGCCAACCTTTGATGGTATTGGACTCCCCCATAGGTATTCAAACTTTGCCTTAAGGGCTGGATT
>DUZI01000155.1 GCA_013349595.1 Nitrospirota bacterium | reverse complement strand
TCTTTCAACATTGCATTTCCTTGCAGCCTCCATCATGTTTGTATTAAACATTATAGTAGGCACAAAAAAGCTCGCTGGTTTCTCTGCCGTCATCTTTGGAGAGCCTTTAATGCCTGCAAGATGAAATACTATGTCCATATCCTTACAGACTAAGAGGCAGTTACTGAAATCAGTCAGATCTGCAAAGACAAATTCTGTCCCCTCATATGCAAGGGTGGCAGAATCTACAGAGGCTATCCTGACATATGCACCTAATTCCATGAGTAAAGGCACAAGCTGTCTGCCTATCATCCCTGTGCCGCCAGTGACAAGGACATTTTTCCCTCTGAAGTTTAGATTAGGCATTGGTAATACTCATTAATGCTTGTTTAATCTTATTGCATATGTCATCAATAGCGAGTCCATTTACAGTATGTAAATATTCCCTGTCTCCAACATCAAAGACATATTTATCTACAAAGCCAAGCCTCAAATGCCTTGCTCTTGAGTTGTATTGTTGAAGCATGTTTGAGATTATACCATCAAGACCGCCTTTATGAATGAATGATTCCTCAAGTGTAACAATTAACTTGTGACTGTATATGACTTGCCATAATGCTTCAGCATTCAAGGGCTTAAGTATAAATGTATCAATTACAGTCAATGCATAGCCGTCAGCATAAAGCCTTTCTGCAGCCTTTAATGCTTTATGAGTCATATAGCCTGTAGATATTATTACTGCATCTGTGCCATCGGTAATTTTATAGAATCCTTTTGATAGATCTATTTCGGCAGCATTTGAATAGATGTTTGGATGAGTCTTCCCATCAAGGCGAAGATATTTAGGAGATTCTTTTGACAGCCAGTAATCATCTATCATATCCATCAATGAACTGTCTGATGGCGAAATGATGTCTATATTAGGCAGTGTGTTTATAATGCTCAAGTCCTCAAGACAATGATGTGTTGGTCCTGTCACATCATAGCTTAATCCAGCCCCTACACCAACAAGATTAATATTAAGAGGTTTTATCTGTACCATATGGATATGTTAGTCCTTATCTGCTCATAGGCACGCATAGTCAAAAAAGGTGCTATTGCATAGGCAAATACCTTGAATCCTTCAAGCGCCAGACCTGTTGCTAAATTTATTAGATTTTGCTCTGCAATACCTACATTGATAAACCTCTGCGGGTATCTATCACGGATCTCATCAAGAGCTGGTGCTCCAAAGTCTGCTGAGAGAAAGAATATATCCTCGTGCTGAGACATCCTTTTGAGCAGACCTTCGATTAGGGCATCTCTCATTGCCTTATTTCTCATTGAGATAATCCCTTTGAATAAGCCTATCTATATCATCGTAATTGACTGCCTTGATGTGACATAGTGGGTCAGTCTCAAGGATGCCAATGCCAATGCCCTTACCCTTGATAGTATTTGCAATAATAACCTTTGGAAGCTTTATATTGCTTGATTACATATCCTTAAAAGTTTGATAAAGAGCCTGTAAGTCATGACCGTCAACCTCGCTTGTATCCCATTTAAAAGCCTTGAATTTGTGAGCTATAGGGTTTATGTCTAAGACATTTCTGCAATAATCAAGCATACACACTTTTGGTTGTTATCTATTATTAATGTCATATTGTCTAATCTGTGGTGTCCAGCAAACATGATTGCCTCCCATACAGCACCTTCATACAACTCACCATCTCCCATTAAAACAAAGACCTTTTCACTTAATACTCTACGCTTCAGAGCCAAAGCAATTCCACAGCCAACACCAAGCCCATGCCCTAAGGAGCCATTGACAGTTTCATAGCCAGGTATTGAACAATCTGGTATATCTCCGAGAATACTGCCATTTTTACCAACTTTGTTGAGATAGCTTTTATCAAAGTAACCTAAATCAGCAAAAATTGGATATAAAGACAAAGAACCATGTGCCTTGCTGACAATAAACCTATCTCTGTGCTCCCAATCAGAAAGCCCTGCTTTATAGCTCAAAATCCCGCCATAGAACAACACAGTGAGAATATCTACGCATGAGAGGCATGATGCTATCCTTGTCCCCTGAGATACCTTAACCTTATGTATCAATAAAGTCTCCTGCCAAAGCCACTGAGACTTTGATTTTAGGTATTCAAGATCAATCATCTGCTTAGATAACACCCTTTTAACTGTATTTTTGCCCTCCAATAATCAAGCAAGTCTTGCATAGTCTGTTCAAAAGGTATTTCAGGTTTCCAGTTTGTGTGATTGGTAAACTTGGTCGTATCGGGCATCTGTAAATCAGCATCAAGAGGTCTGAGGCGAGAAGATTCCGTCTCTACACGGATTCTTTTATAAGTGGATATTGAAATAAGGTAATCAAGCATCTCTCCTACTGTGCATGAAAATGTTCCACCAAATTATAATATTCGCCGAAAATAGGATTTATTGTAACAAGCATATAGTAAGCACGCACAGCATCTCTTACATCTGCCCATGTCCTAAGAGAGTTTAAATTGCCTGTTTTGATCACAGGTGGTATTAGTCCATGTTCTATCATAGCTATTTGTTTTGCAAAGGTAGATTCAGCAAAAATGTCTCCTCTACGTGGTCCAGTATGTGTGAACATCCGAGTGATTAATATTTTTTGCCCATAAGCCTCTGCATGAAACCTCCCAAGCATATCGGCGCCGATTTTAGAAATTGCGTAAGGAGAGGCTGGATGAAAAGAGCATTCTTCATTGATAGGTAGTTTCTCTCTTGGCACTCGACCAAAGACCTCTGAGGATGAACAAACATAGATAATAGGGTCTGTGTCCTTACATTTACGCAATGCCTCAAGTAATCTCGCAGTGCCAAGGATGTTTGTATCTAATGTAGCAATTGGTGATGTGAAACTGGTCTTAGGATAACTTTGTGCAGCAAGGTGAAAGACAAAGTCTGGTTTACATTCGTCAATAGCATTATGAAGGGAAATATAATCACACAAATCACCATAAATGAAAAATACTCTATCTTTTTTATTTGCCCTGACCAAAAGGTGCTCAACATTATCAAGTGGACTTCTCCATCTACACATTCCATAAACGTCCCAATTGGTATTTTCAAGCAAATAATCGGCAAGATGAGAGCCAACCATGCCTGTGATACCTGTGATAAGTGCTTTTATTCTCATGAGATATTAGAATTATATTTGTTGATTTTGTCCATATCCAATAGCAAAAGATAAATAAATAATCTTAAGCATTGTGTTGACACTTGGTTTAAACGGTTTATAGCTATTAAAGGGATTCCACTGTTTTTCATGTAGCCATTCGGGGTGTTGTTTCTTTGATGGGTTCATATATTTTGTTATCGTTAGTTCTGAAATTTTTGTTAGTGAGGCTACCTACCATGATTAATGCTTTGATAAATGTTGATTTAAAATTTATTAATTACCCAAATCCAGCGATAAAAGATGTCATTCCGCACTTGATGGGGAATCCAGTTCCTTAATAAGCTGGATTCCTGCTCCCTGCTTACTACCTGCAGGGACAAGCTTTGCAGGAATGACGAATTTGCTTGTTCTGAAAATATTATCGCTGGATTTGGTAATTACTGTGTTTATAACAACCCTATCTTTTAAAAGTGCTCACTAAGCACTGCATCCTTTGATGAAATTTCTTTTACTGCTGTCTCAAGTTTATTCATCCTAACGACTATATCATTAAAATCTTTATTGGTTATTAGCTCCTTTTGATAAAGTTGGATTTCTCAAAGTTTTATCTATAAATAACTTTCCATTCAGAAATGCTTTGTTGATTTATAATGCCATGTTCTCATTCAATTTCTTTATCATCAAGATTTAATGGGATTAATTTGTCTGAAATTTTTTTGTCTGATTTTAATCCTAAATTTTTTAACTGTATAGCTTGACTTATAACATTTCCTTTCCCTGATTGGAGTTGTTTTAAGGCATTATCATAAGCCGTTTGAGTATCCTTCAATTTATTACCTATCTCTTCAAAGTTTTTTGTAAAGGCAACAAACTTTTCATACAATAATTCACCTCTTTTAACTATTTCCAATGCATTTTTATTCTGCCATTCTTTCCTCCATAAATCAGAAAATAATTTGACACAAGCTATTAGAGTAGAAGGACCAACTAAAAGAATTCTCTTGGAATAAGCGTAATACCATAAATCAGAATCCCCCTGTATTGCTAATAAATATGCAGGTTCTATTGGGATAAACATCATGGTGAAATCTAATGCATCTTTGAGATCATCGTATTTTTTTTTGCTTAATTCGTCAATATGAAGTTTGGTTGCGTTGATATGTTCAGAGAGAAAAATCTTTTGCTCTTCGGTGTTTTCGCTTTCTGAATACTTATTGTATGCAATCAGCGAAACCTTTGAATCAATAATTATTACCCTTTTTTCAGGTAAGTAAACTACTATGTCTGGTCTTTGATTTTTACCTTCATCATCTTTAAATGAGTGTTGAATAAAATACTCTCTGTCTTTTGTTAAGCCTGACGATTCAAGGATTCTCTCCAAAATCACCTCACCCCAGTTTCCCCTTACTTGAGCTTTTCCCTTTAAGGCTGCTGCTAAGTTATTTGCTTCAGTACTTATCTTGTTGGTTTGTTCTATCAAACCTCTTATTCTCTCCTCTAAAGATGTTCGTTGTTTTGTGTCTTCGATGTGGGTTGCTACAATTTTTTCTTTAAATTTATTTATGTCCTCCTTGAGTGGATTTAAAAGAATTTCAACACTTGTTTTATTGATCTCAATGAAATTTTTTGACTTTTCTTCAAAAAGCTTTTTTGCAATACTTTCAAATTGTAAATGTGCCGTTTTTTGAAGTTCTTCTATTTCATTTTTTTGTGTAACAAGTTTTTCTGATAAATGTGTATTGTTTGCTGTCAATGTGCTAACTTGTGCCTTTAATTCAGTTATATTATTTATAAGTCCTTCTATTTGTTTATTTAGCCTATCAATTATCTCATTTTGATTTATAAGTGTTTGAGATATTGATTTGTTATTTGCTGAAAGTTCCGAAATAGTTTCTTTATGGAGATTTATATCATTTTGAAGATTTTTATTTGTATCTCGTTCTATAATTAATTCATTTAATAGTTCTTTTATTTTGCCTTCACAATTTGAAAGATTTGTTTCTAAAAATGTGGCTTTTGATAATAGTTGTGAAACTTCACTTTCTTTTGAGATAAGTTTATCGGAAAGAAGCTCATTTGTCTCTTTAAATGTTTGTGCTTTACTCTCAAACAACCTAAAGTTTGTTACCATTTCATTATGCTTTGCTGATAGTATGTCATACTCATCCCTTGAAATATTCTTTGTTTTGTTAAGTAAATAGAGAATAACATAAGTAATTACAGCACCAAATAAAAACCCTACTATTAAACTTGTTATATCCATTTTTTTATCCTATTATTTTTCCTTGTATGATAGTAGAAATAATTGATAATTTTAAAACTTACTATTCTATTTGAATTTCAATAGGTACTGTCAACTATTTTGTGTAACTTTAAAATAGCGCTTAGTAAGGGCTGTTTCAGGATTTTTATAATCGACAAATTTTATTTATAATTTTG
>DUZI01000337.1 GCA_013349595.1 Nitrospirota bacterium | reverse complement strand
TTATTTTGGGTCTTAGCCATCATTAGATCTTGTGCCATCATTGCATTGTTGTTTTTTACTGTTTCAACTGCCATTTTAATCACCTCCTTAAAATTTAAATGTAAAGACTAAGGTTATTTTCCTTTGAGGAACCACTTGAATCTTTGTTAGTTTCAGAAGAATTTTGATTTTTCATTTCTTCTCCAACTTTTCTACTATATAGACTCTCATTATTATCAACTATTTCTTCTTTTCTACTATTATAACCAAGAACAGATCTCATTTTTAAAAACTGTTCAGGAGGAACCTGAGATACAACATTACCTTTTGTATCTCTGAACTTAATAACAGGGTAACCAGTTGCCTTATCAAATTCTAATTGTATGCTTTTTTGTGAAACATTATTATTATCATTATTATTATTTGTCTTTTCATTCTCAGTAGTCTTTTGTGAAAAATTATTATTATCATTGCTATTAATATTTGCCCTTTCCTTCTCAGTAGTCTGAGGGTTATTAGGCTTACTTTCATTATTATTTACTGGTCTTACTGCAGAACTACCAGACATAACTGATGTGTTAAAAGTAGATGCACTTTCTGGATTTACCCCAACAGCTACATTTCTTTGAATATCATTCTTTTGATTGTAGTTTGAAGTTAGGGCATTGTTTACATTTGTATTTATGTTTATGTCTATCATCTTTTGACCTCTTCTATTACATTATCGTAAATAATAAAAAAAAATTCAACTATTTCTCACAGACCTTAAAATAGCGATAGGAAAGGCTGTTTCAGAATTTTTATAATCGACGATTTCATTTTAATTTTGCTTTATTCTTTATAATGTATTGCCTTTTGCTAAAGTTTCTCAAGATTTCTTTTATAAGGTGTCGTATAAAATTTTTCACCAACCCTTCCTACATTTTATTAAGTTCTCAGTTCTATCGCTGATTTTGGGTACGTTTAACCTGACGGGTGATATAAATTATATCATTCCAGACCTTTTAATCAGAAGGGGTTCTCTATTGCTTCTATCTCTGTTTTAGGGATTTATTTCGATTCCCCTTTAAATATTTTCTCAAAGATTAAATTATTATTTTTGTAATCTGCCTCAAGATTGTCGCCTTCTTTAATTTCACCTTCAAGGAGTTTTGTAGCAAGTTGATTAAGTATCTCTTTCTGTATAGCCCTTTTCAGTGGTCTTGCACCGAAAACAGGGTCATAACCTGCCATTGCAATATGCTCCAGTGCACTATCAGAAAGAGAAAGAGTTATCTTTTTTGTATCAAGATATTTTTTTAATTTTAAAATTTGTATTTTGACAATATCTTTCAATAATTCATCACTTAATGGATTAAATACTATAATTTCATCAAGTCTGTTCAAAAATTCAGGTCTGAAAAAGGCCTTTAGATCATTCATAACTTGCTGTTTCAAGGACTCTTTAAAATTGTTTTCAATATATTTTTTTTCAGATAAATACTCCTGAATATGATGACTTCCAATGTTGGATGTCATGATTACTATAGTGTTTCTAAAGTCAACTGTTCGACCATGTCCATCTGTTAATCTGCCATCATCAAGAAGTTGTAGTAATACATTAAACACTTCTGGATGTGCCTTTTCAACCTCATCAAGCAGTATTACTGAATAGGGTCTCCTTCTAACTGCCTCCGTTAACTGACCCCCTTCGTCATAACCAACATATCCAGGTGGTGCACCTATTAGTCTTGATACAGTATGTCGCTCTTGATATTCAGACATGTCTATTCTTATCATGGCTGATTCATCATCAAAGAGAAATTCTGCGAGGGCCTTTGCAAGTTCTGTTTTGCCAACACCTGTAGGACCAAGAAATATGAATGAGCCTATTGGCCTGTTAGGATCTTGAATGCCTGCCCTTGCTCTTCTTATGGAATTAGATACAGCAACAATTGCTTCATCCTGTCCAACTACACGCTGTCTTAGTCTATCTTCCATAGTTAGTAATTTCCTTGTCTCACTTTCAAGCATTCTTGTAACAGGGACACCTGTCCACTTTGCTACAACCTCCGCAATGTCTTCTTCATCAACCTCTTCTTTTAACATTTTCCTTTGCTTTTGTATATGTGATAAGGCAATATTTTCCTTCTCTAACATCTTTTGTAACTCAATCAACTTGCCGTATCTCAACTCTGCTGCCAAAGAAAGGTTTCCCTCTCTTTCAGCCCTTTCAGATTCAATCTTTGTTTTCTCAATATCTTCCTTTATTGATCTGATTCTTTGAATGGCTTGTTTTTCACTCGTCCACTGTAATTTAAGAGTATCCCTTTTTTCATTTAATTCAGATATTTCTTTGCTTATTTTATCTAACTTGTTTTTTGCATCAAGGGAATCATCTTTTAACAGTGCCTGCTTTTCAATCTCATATTGCCTAATCTTACGCTCTATCTCATCAAGTTCAACAGGCATACTGTCTATTTCCATTCTCAAACGGGCAGATGCCTCATCTATTAAATCAATAGCCTTATCTGGTAGAAACCTGTCAGAAATATATCTATGAGACAGCATTGCTGAGGCTACAACTGCTGAATCCTTTATTTTTACACCATGATGAACTTCATATCTTTCCTTTAGACCCCTGAGTATTGATATTGTGTCTTCTAAAGAGGGTTCTTTTATAAAAATAGGCTGAAATCTTCTCTCAAGTGCTGGATCCTTTTCAATATGTTTTCTGTATTCATCAACAGTAGTAGCACCGACACAACGAAGTTCCCCACGAGCAAGGGCAGGTTTTAGCATGTTAGCTGCATCTACTGCACCTTCGGCTGAACCTGCACCCACAAGGGTGTGCATTTCATCAATGAATGTAATTATGTTACCCTCTGACTGTTCAATTTCTTTCAATACAGCCTTGAGTCTTTCTTCAAATTCACCTCTGTATTTTGATCCTGCAATAAGGCTCCCTATATCAAGGGCAACAAGTTTTTTATCTCTTAATCCTTCAGGGACATCACCTGCTACAATCCTTTGGGCAAGACCTTCAACAATAGCTGTTTTACCTACACCAGGATCCCCTATTAGCACAGGATTATTCTTTGTCCTTCTTGATAAGACATGTATCACTCTTCTAATCTCTTCATCTCTACCAATTACAGGGTCTAATTTTCCTTTTCTGGCTAAATCAGTAAGGTCTTTTCCATATTTTACGAGCGCTTGGTATTTTCCCTCTGGGTTTGGGTCTGTCACCTTGTGGCTCCCCCTGATTTCCTTCATTGCATTTAACACATTGTCTTTGTTGACATTATGCTTATTTAATAATTCAGAGGCTTTACATGGTGTAAGTAAAATACCTCTGAGTAAATGTTCCACACTTATATATTCATCACCAAGGTGTTGAGCCTCCGCAAAGGCTGATTCTAATACCTTCTGTAACTTTGGGGATATATAAATTTGTCCAAGTGGTGTGGCACCTACTACCTTTGTAAATTTCTCTATTTCAGACTCACAGTCAACGAGTATTGAGCCGATATTTGCCCCTAGTTTATTAAGAATTTTTACAGCAATACCCTCTTGGTCTGAAAGTAATGCAAATAGTATGTGTTCTGGTTCTATTTGTTGATTGCCTTTTCTCCGGGCTATCCTTTGTGCCTCTTGTAAAGCCTCTTCACTTTTTATGGTTAATTTATCAAGTCTCATAATTATTCTCCCTCCTTTTTAAGGTTCTTTAAAAATTTTCTCAATCCTCTCTTGAAAATCAATTCTAATGTCTTCGTCTAAATATTTCATAATATTGTTAATCTCATTTTGTAATTCAAGTAGCCGATTTCTCATCCTTAAAATAATGTCAACCCCTGCTTTATTAACTCCCAACTCTTTTGTTAGTTTTATAACCAAGTTTAAAGTTTCTAAATCTTGGTCAGAATAAAGCCTTTGCCTATTTATCCTATGGGGACAAATAAATCCTTCCTTTTCATACATTCTTAGTGTTTGAGGATGCACCTCAAGTATCTTAGAAACAACGCTTATCATATATAGTGGTCTTTTTGTGTCATCATTTCTTATCTTCATATCTCTTCCCCCAATCTTTTCTTGGATTTTCCTTATAAAATGACTCAATTTCATTTATTAAGTATTTTGCCTTTTCAGGGATATCTCGTGGTACGACTATCTTGATTTCAACAAACTGGTCTCCTCTTTTTTTGGTTTTTGGGTCTATAAAACCTTTCCCAGAGAGCTTAAACTTCTGACCACTCTGGGTACCAGGGGGCAATTTCATCATTGCCATTCCTTCAATAGTTGGGACTTCTATCTTTGCCCCTAATATAGCCTCTCCAATTGTAATAGGGATTTGGACTCTCACATTGTTGCCATCCCTTTTTAGATAAGGGTGCTCTCTTAAATGGATTTTTATGAGGACATCTCCAGACGGACCTCTTTTATAACCAGCATTACCTAATCCCTTTAGCTTTACAACACTTCCATTGTCAACACCAGCAGGTATTTTAGCCTTAATTGTCTCGCTATTATATATCCTGCCTTCACCAGAGCAGTATTTACAGACAGATGTGGTTACCTTCCCTGTGCCTTTACATAATTGACAATTCTGAATTGATTTAAAAAAGCCTCTACTAACCTGACTTCGACCCGAACCTCCACAGACCTTACATATATCTGTTTTTTCTGCACCTAAGCCAGAGCAGGCAAGACATTGTTGTGCCCTCCTTAAATCAATAGTCTTTGTAACACCCTTAAATGCCTCCTCAAGGTCAAGTTCCATGCTTATGCTTATATCTTCACCTCTTTCATATTCTTGAGTGTAGTTTGAAAAACCTCCAAAAAGGTCTCCAAAAATATTATTCAGGTCTGACATATCAAAGCCCTTGAAGTCTTGAAAACCGCTAAAATCAAATGTTTCACCCCTGTCATAGTCAGCCCTCTTTTTAGGATCACTTAATACAGCATAGGCTTCATTGATTTCTTTAAACTGCTCTTCTGCAGTCTTACTGCCTGGATTTAAATCAGGATGATACTTTCGAGCAAGCTTTCTAAAGGCTTTTTTAATCTCTTCCTCTGATGCATCTTTCGATACACCTAAAATCTTGTAATAATCCTTTTTTGTTGTTTTCATATCTTTCACCTCACTTATTTCTTATAATAATATTTTAGTTGATCTATGTCAAGTATTTTTATTAGATGTGTAACATCAACTTGATAATGTCCTAATATAGCAAAGTAGAAATATTTAAAGTTTGCAAAACTGTCCAATTTGGTAATGTCAAAAGTTTTATGAAAGGCTATGACGATAATACGATGATTTATGCTGCAAACAAAAAGCTCACGCTTCTAAGGGATACTAGCCTGTTCCCGTTTGATCTGCAAAATCTATTTTCCAAAATCAATAGAAAATATAGACATATTCTATACATCTACTCTTAATCATGGGAAATAACTATTGGACTTAGTTCCGGCAAAGTCGTTACTATATGATAAAAATTATACGGGAGGAAAATATATGAGGCGTTTAAAAGCCATATCTCTTATTGTTTCTTTGATTTCTATTCTACTGTTTGTCAATCCTTCTTTTGCAAAGGAAAGACATGGAGAGGTTACGGTTCAGGTAAATCTCAATGCACC
>DUZI01000200.1 GCA_013349595.1 Nitrospirota bacterium | reverse complement strand
TAATCATGTCAATCTTGCCTTTAAGTAAGGCATCAATGAGATTATTAAATTCAATTTGAACGAGTTTGAGTTTTACACCCATAGCTGATGCAATTAGTTGTGCTACATCTGAATCAAATCCAATAATTTTTCCATCCTTTGTCTTCATTGTCATAGGGGGTTATTTGCTGATGTGCCAACTACCAACTCTCCACTTTTGATTATCTTATCAAGCACTGCACCAGCATTTGCAGAAACTACATTGACAAAACATAAACAAAATCATAATCAAACATGTCTCCTTGAGGTTTTTTTTAGTGATAGTTTACATGAATAAATACTTTATATTTAAACTATCCAAACATTTTTTTATAGAAATCTGTTTTAATCAAGACAGCGCCTGTAACTAATCCTGTCAGTGCACCTGCAATTATATCAGAGGGAAAGTGAGATAGGTTATATACTCTTTCAATAGCTGTGATGACCGCAAAGGTGAAAAAAATTGATGAAAGTCTCCTGTATTTTATAGAAAAAATATAAGCAAGACAAAAGACTACTGCAGTATGTCCTGATGGGAAGGAATCAAAACCACTTACAAAAGATGGTCCAATAAAAACTACATCATCAGTTATTCTTGGTCTTGCCCTTCCAAAGAGGTGCTTAAGTGCCTGCACAGCAATGCCTGAGGCAATATAGCCAATAAACATTAATTTGCCAGTTTTCTTTAGTAATTCTCTATTCAAAAGGCGACCTACAAGCCATAGTATGATTGCAATTAGGGCAATGAATGCCCCATCACCAAGAAACTTTGCAATAGGCATAAGGGTGTCAAAAAACTGGTTTATTAGTCCTTTCTGGCCTTTCATCTCTCTAATGCTGTTAATTACTAAACTATCATATGGGATAACTATGAAGATAAACACAACAAGCATTACAAAAAAAATAGCCTTTTTATCTCTCAAGTAGTGCATATTCTCTCCCCTGTTCAACAACTCTAAAGCCAAAACTAGTCAGTTCTTCTACAAATTTTCTTTTTGTAATCAAAATCTGTTTATCTTGCTTATTTAGTAACTCTTGCATATCCCCTTGAGAACCCACCCAAATTATCTTTCTATCTGAATAAAAAAGAATGCTCGGCTTATTTATCTTGTAAACAGTTATCTTTTCTTCGTCTTTTAATCTTTCTTTTGCATAGAGGCTATATTTCTTCAAATCACCTTGTAGATATAATCCAGCCAGTGGCAAACCCTTATATGCAACTGTTAATAACATGATTGTCATAGAAACAATAATTGCAATAAGCCTGAGTGATATTTGCCCAAATTTATTGTTAGGAAGGAGAAATAAAAATATAGTTCCAATATTTATCGCCCCCATAAAATAAAACCAATTTAAGTTGTATGGAATGTATTTTTCAGCATAAGTGGGAATTACAAAAAACAAGACTGACAACGAAAGGGCAGATAGGATGATTAATGCCTTAAACCATCTCTTGTCAACTTCTTGCATAACATACCCTATTAATAGGACAACTGCGGGGACAGCAGGTAAGATGTAATTTGGTAACTTTGTTGTTGACAGGGAAAAGAATCCAATTACTACCAAAAGCCAAAGGGTAGAAAATACAAGTATGTCCTTTCTTGTATACCAAGTTTCCTTTAGTGCTTTATATAGCAAAAATGACCAAGGCAGGAGTCCAATGATTATTGCAATGAGGTAATAATAAAAGGGACCTTTATGACCAGAGATTACATCGGTATATCTCTGAAAGTGGTGTTTTAAGAAGAATTGCTCAATGAACTCAAAGCCATTTCTATTGTATTGTGCCACAGGCCATGGCAAAGATAAGATTAAGAAAATAACTATACCAACTGGATTAAAAATACTTTTTAGCCTTTTATAATCTTTAGTAAACAATATAAATGCTATGCTTATAAGATAAGGAAACACAATACCTATAAGACCTTTTGTAAGGAAGGCAAGTGCTGTAAAAGTATGAAAGCCATAATTGTTCAAAAATTTTTTATCACTATAAAAAGACAATAGTGCCAGAGTGATAAAAAGTGTAAGTGTCATATCAGTTACTGCAGCCCTTGTGTAAACAAAAAAGTATGGTGAAAATACAAGGGGTATTAACACATAGATTGACTTGTCTTTTGAAAGATATTTTCTTGAGAAAAAATATAATGAAAGTGCCAACAAAAGACCTGAAAGTGATGATGGTAGTCGGGCAGAAAATTCATTCACACCAAATAGGCTATAAGTTATACACATTAGCCAGTAAATTAAGATGGGCTTATCATATCGATTGACACCATTGTAAGTAGGATTGATCCAGTCTTTACTTAAAAGCATCTCTTTAGATGCCTGAGCAAAGACTGCCTCATCGACATCAAATAAGGGTGCAGAGCCAAGATTGGCAAATATTAGCAATGCCCCAATGAGAAAGATAGAAAATGCAGAATAGTTCAATTAAGTAGTATTGATTACAATATTGTAATTTTTATTGCATGGTCTAAAATACCATTATTACAATATCCATGGGCATTCCATTTGCCCTGTAAAGATTGTTCATTACCTTTTGAGTCTTTTGCCTTTGATACAATTGTATAATCTCCTGATGTCTCCACATCCCATAAATACTGCCATTGACGCCATGAATATTTCTGATTAGGACCTGTAAATTGGCATTCATGCCAAGTATTTCCTCTATCATAAGACAGCCATATAGCCTCAATGGTATGAGAACCAGCATAAGCCATTCCAGATATAAGTATGCGACCTCTCTTTAATATATCACCATTTAGGGGTTTAGTGATAATAGATTTAAGCTTTATTTCTGTTACGACCTCACCAGTCTTTGGGTCTTGTCCCTTTTGAAAGATACGATATGCCTTATCCATGAAATATCCTTCATAAGGATGTTCCTTCACGATTATTTTATTAAGCCATTTGACAGAATTAGCACCATACCAGCCAAGTGGTAATGCCCTCATTGGATAGCCATGGGGATTAGGTAGTGGTTCACCATTCATCTCATAAGCAAGGATGGTTGAATCCATTGCCTTGTCAATGGGAATGCTTCTGATAAACTCCACACCGCTACCTCCCACAGGTCTCCCAAAACCCTCAAAGGCTACATGGTTGGATTTATCAGTCAAACCTGCCATCATTAGAACATCCTTGAGGTTTACACCTGTCCATATGACATTTGCTACACCACCAATAGTCCAGGGATTACCTGGTGCCTTTTCTTTTAAAAGTGATCTGCTATTACCAGAACACTCAAAGGTATTTGCTACTACAACCTTTGGCATCTCAAGAATATCATCAAAGGTAAGTTCTACTTCTTTCTTTATCTCACCTGTAATCTTTAATCTCCATTGCTTGATATCAATAGGTTCAGATGGTATGGCACCTTGATTTCTGTTAAAAAATGCCTCATTAGGGGTGAGCCAAGACCTCAAGGCTGTAATCGGTGGTTCAGCATTAAGGGGGTTTTCAGTCATTATCCTCTTTTTAATCTCCATATATTCCTCCAATTGAAATTATTATCAAAAAATACACAAAAACAAGCGTTTTATTAAAAAGTAATGACTTGTAATGACATTTAGCTTCCTTAATAAGATAACCTCTTTTAATTATCCCTTGATGACTGGGGGATTTAAGGGGATACCCCTTTAAATAACTGAGCATTGGCTACTCATCATTTATAACACTTTCTTTCAACAGCTCATTTTTGATAATCTCTTTTGCGGAATTGAGGCTTTCCATAAAAAATTCTTTATTGATTGTGCCAACTGAAGAAGGTGTTTGAAAGATCCTTTCAGGCACCTCAAGTTTTTCAAAGGTAAAGCCCTCTCTAATCTTAAAGGCATATTTATCTTTTAGTATCTCTGTTCCGATAGATGTCAATTCATCTAAGGTTAATTTCAAACCTGCAGTCTCCAATGCCTTGATAACAATATCTGGTTTGTAAATTTCCCTTGCAAAGAAACATATAACAAGGCTTGATAGGATTTGTCTCCATTTCTCTTCTGTGATTATCTTATGAGCAATTTCAGACGGAGAGAGTGTCATTGTAGGCATATTTTTTAAATCAATGCTGTAGCCTGCATTATCAAGGTGACTATGCCTTGCACCAAGCAAATAACCCAAATGGGCTGCAGGACCTGTATGATAGCCAGGCATTTCATTACCACCAAAAGATAAGGCAAAGTCCTTGCCACCATAAATTGATGATACATGACTAACTCCCTTAGATAGAGCCACATAAAAATCATTTGCCTGTTCAAGCATCAACTTTAAAGCCTCTTGATAAGCATTATAATCACCCCATTTTGGAAACACATTTTGGGTGTCTTTTTCACTAATCAAGCCCTTTTCAAATGCCTCTGTCATCCAAGATAAGACGACCCCTGTAGTCATACAATCAAGCCCAGCATGTTCAATCTTGTCAATCAATAACATCATACCTTGCACATCAGAGCCTCCCAACATTGAGCCTAAGGCGTAAATCAGTTCATAATCATAGCCAACCATAGTTGTTTTGTAAAAATAAGGCTCATCAATGTAAGGCTCTCTGATTGCAGATATATGGATACATGCAACTGGACAGTGGGCACAAGCAAGTCTCTTGCCCAAATAACCATTTGCAATAGCCTCACCAGAAATCTTATCTGCCTCTTCAAAGTGGCTTTGCTTTAGATTCCTTGTAGGTAGTCCCTTTGATAAATTCAGATAGGCAACATTTATAGGTGTGCCAATCTCGTGATACTTTTTCATCAAAGAAGATTCTGTGGCTGATTTAAAGATTTCGTCGTATAACTTATTGTATTGAAGCCTGTCTGCAACAGGTAAGGATCTCTTGCCTGATACAACTACTGCCTTCAGATTTTTACTACCAAAAACTGCACCTAATCCGAGCCTGCCAAAGTGTCTATAAGTCTCTGTTGTAACACATGAAAAGGGAATTAGTCTTTCTCCAGCATGACCAATTCTGATGATAGTCCTAAAGCCAGAAGAGGGTTCATTTTCTCGTATGAAATGACCTGCACTTATACTACTTTTATTACCCCAGAGTGTAGTTGCATCCCTGAAAAATATCTTTCCCTGATGAATAGCTATGTAACAAGGTCTCTCGCTTTTACCCTTTATGACAATAGCACCATATCCTGCCATCTTTATGGCAATTGAGCTTCTACCGCCTGCATGACTCTCACCAAGATTACCTGTATGAGGGGACTTAAACATTGCTGTTGTCTTTGATGCAAGCGGGAAAAGACCATTAAGCACTCCAGTGGCAAGGATAATTGGGTTTTGCGGGTCAAAGGGGTTAATCCCTTCAGGACACTCTTCTTTGAGTAGTTGTATTGCTACCCCTGCACCACCAATATATTTTTCAAAGAGTTCAGGTCTGTCTTGCTTGTAAAATCTTTTATTTGTCAAATCTATGTGTAATACCCTTGTAAATTTTCTATCAAATATCATCTATAACTCCTTGTTGTTTTTTTGTATTGTTAAAACTCAAAATCGGCGATAGAACTAAAAAGCTTAATAAAATCAGCAAGTAAGATAGGAAGGGCTGATGAAGGATTTTTATACGACACCTTATAAAAAAAGTTCCTAGGG
>DUZI01000113.1 GCA_013349595.1 Nitrospirota bacterium | reverse complement strand
ATTATTGGCGTTCCTGTCGTAGAATCTATTGCTATAAAAGGAGTTGGTACAAATAGATTAAAGCAGGCAATTGAAAATGCACGGGTTCCAAAGTCACCAGTTATATTTGGCGATGTAATGGAGTCTGCTCTATCGTCTATAAGCACATTTATGCCCGATACAATGCCTTATAAAAGGGCAAATGCCATCTTTGCCTTGTCAAATGACCCTTACATTGAAGAACATATTGAAAAGCTATTAGGAGAGGCAAAACTTAAGGATATAAAATATACAATTAATGACTTAAAAGAGAGGTTTCAATGGAACCCCACTAAACTATTAAGTTATACCTATAGCAGATGGGTTGATAATATTTATGACGAGATTGTAAAGAAACAAACTGCAATGCCTAAGGCTTTCTCTGAAAATCTCGCCAAATATTGCAGAACACCAATAACAGGCTTTCCTATACTCATTGGCATAATAATGTTGGTCTATTTATTGGTTGTTGAAATAGCTGACGCCCTTACAGGTTTTCTTGAAGACCTTTTTTGGAAACCTATAGAGGATTATGTTAAGACAGTGGTTACTTCACCTTTTTGGATTGACTTCTTAGTTGGTGACCATGGCGTATTATCAATGGGTGTGGCAGGTGCGTTACTTACTGTCTTACCTATACTATCAGTCTTCTTCATCCTTTACTGCATCCTTGAAGACATAGGATATATCCCCAATCTAACAGTCCTTTCAAAGAAAATCTTTGCAAAGATTGGACTTAGTGGGGCAACCATACTACCAATGGTATTAGGATTTGGCTGTAAGACAATGGCAACCTTGACAACAAAGACCTTATCTTCAAAGAAGGAACGATACATAGCCATTTTCCTAATTGCCTTTGCTATACCATGTGCCCCTCAAATAGGCTTGAGTATGAGCCTGCTTGGTAAGATTGGAATATCGGCATTTTTCATCTCCTTTGCAATACTTGTATTGGTTGAGATATTAACAGGTCTGATACTACAAAGGATTTTAAAAGAAGATAGGCACCAACTATTTGTTCAGATGCTACCGCCGATTAGGGTGCCAAATTTAAAAAATATTCTTAAAAAGACTTATTACAGACTAATAGAGTTTTTAAGAGAGGCCTTCCCTGTGTTCATTTTTGCATCCCTTATACTATTTACACTCGATAAAACTGGCGTGCTTCAATCCCTCAAAATATTTCTTGAACCCCTTGTCAAAAATGCCTTAGGATTGCCTAATGAGATTGTTGATGCCTTAGTAGTATTACTCGCAAGGAGAGAGGCATCGGTGGTAATAATAGCCAAGCTGATTGAGGCAAATGCCCTTGACTATGTTCAAAGTATTGTCGCTGTGACACTCACAACTATGTTCTTCCCCTGTATTGCTAATGTTGGCAGCATTGTAAAGATTTTAGGTCTTAAGAATGCAATGGTTATGGTAATAACGATTACAATAAGTTCTGTTATAGTAATGATTTTTTTTAACTGGCTTTTGAGGCTATTTTTTTAATTTGGCTGATTATAATTAAACAATGACAATTTCGCCACAATTGTTCAGCAGGAACTGTAAAGTTATCATGAAAACTCATCACAAGTTATTATTTTTTAAATAAGTGGAGGTATGAAAATGAAAGATAAAGTTGATATGGATGAATATCTTGAGGCAATTTGGTCTATGAAAGAAAATAACAACATGTCAAAGAAAAAACTCCTTGATGTCTTTGGTCATGATTATAAAAAGGAAATATTTGACATGCTCATAAGTGAAGGATTTATCACTGTTATTAATGACAATATTGACTTTACTGAAAAAGGCGAGGCTACTGCCAAAAAGATAATAAGGGCACATAGACTTGCAGAAAGGCTACTCTTTGATGCAATGGGAATGAGCAAGGATTTTGAAAAAGGTGCCTGCGAGTTTGAACATACCCTTACAGAAGAACTCATAAACAGTATATGCACAATGCTTGGACACCCTAAAGAATGCCCTCATGGATTGCCTATACCTCCAGGAGAGTGTTGTCTAAAGGCAGTTAAGACCGTTGAAAGTTCTGTCATTTATCTTACAGACATGAAGATTGGTCAATCAGGAAGGATTGCCTATATTAACACTGGAAATGATGAGGAAATGCACAGACTTAATGGTTTACAATTGCGTCCAGGTGCAATGATCAAACTTCATCAGACCTATCCTGCTTATGTAGTAGAATGTGAAGGTGCAAATGTTGCTATTGATGAAGAAATTGCCAAAAAAATAACTGTATGGAGGGTTCAAAGTAATAAATCTGATGTCTATATTTCTACACTGCCTCCTCAAAAAAAGAGCCTATGGTGTAAGATAATGGGTAAGTAATAGGAGAATCTAATGATTGACGAAAACTTGCTTTATGAATGTTTACAAAGACTGTTTAAAAAAGGCGGTCATTATGCAGACATTTATTATGAAAAAACAGAGTCAACCTCCATCACCCTTGATAATAACCTTGTTGAAAAGGCTATATCGGGATTTAATGAGGGCATAGGAATAAGATTAATAGATAAAAGAAATAAGACCTATTTTGCTTATTGTAATGATTTAGATAAAAAAAACCTCTATTACATGGTTGAAAATTTAAGTAGTATATCAAAGGACATGCAAAGAGACACCTTTATTGACTTAAATTATAAAACCCCTCTCATTAATTGGGTTATTAAAAAGCCAATTTCTTCTGTAATTCTTGAAACAAAGACAGAGATGCTCCTTGAGGCAAATAAAATAGTCAGGGCAATGGATGCCAATATAAAACAAGTGAGGGCTATTTATTCAGACCTCTTAAAAAAGATAAAAATATTAAATTCTGATGGTGTTATAGCAAATGATGAAAGGAGTTACATAAATTCTATGGTAGAAGTTGTTGTAACAGATGGCAAAGAACTCCAGACTGGGACAGAGGTCATTGGCGGGATGACAGGCTTTGAAATCTTTGATGAAAATGACTTTGTTGAGTCTAGTAAGATTGCTGCTAAAAGGGCACTCATGATGATCAAGGCTCCAAAGATAAAAGGAGGCAGGATGCCTGTTGTAATATCCTCTTCTGCTGGTGGGACTATGATTCACGAGGCAGTAGGGCATAGTCTTGAGGCTGATTTAACCATGCAAGGACTATCAATATACTCAAATCGCCTTGGCGATAAGATTGCAACAGATAAGATTACTGTGATTGATGACGGCACATTAGAGGGCAAAAGGGGTTCTTACCGTTTTGATGATGAGGGTAACTATTCACAAAGAAATATCCTTATTGAAAAGGGCATCTTAAAGGCTTATCTCTCTGATAAAGTTAATTCCCTGAAATATAATATTCCTATTACTGGCAATGGTAGGCGAGAGTCTTACAAGTCACTACCTATTCCAAGAATGACAAATACTTATTTGGCACCAGGTGAGGACAATCCTGAAGAAATACTTAAAGATACCTATAAAGGTATCTTTGTTAAAAAGATGGGTGGAGGTCAGGTAAATACCGTTACGGGTGAATTTGTCTTTGATGTACAAGAGGGTTATGTCATTGAAAAGGGCTCTTTAGGACACCCTGTAAGATCTGTCACTTTAATAGGTAGTGGACAAGAGGTAATGCAAAATATTGATAGGATAGGTAGTGATCTAGGCTTTTCTATAGGTACTTGCGGCAAAGACGGTCAAGGTGTGCCCGTATCGGATGCCCTTCCGACTATTAGAATCTTAGAGATGGTTGTTGGTGGTGAGGCAGGGTAGGTTTGAAAATTTATTTGTTAACTGGTAATATCATTACACTTAATTTATGGAAATACCTTTTTTAAAAATCTCAATGAGCGGTGCCACTGGTTTTGTAGGAACTAATTTAGGCAAACGATTTAAGAGCCTTAATTGGAATGTTACCGCCTTAGAAAAATCAGACTTTCAGAAAGGACAAGAGAGGATAATCTCTTTACTTAATGACTCAGATTTAGTTATAAACCTTGCAGGTGCACCAATAATCTCAAAGTGGACTGAAGAATACAAAAAAGTCCTCATTGATAGCAGGGTAAAGACTACAAAGATACTTGTAGAGGCTATGGCAAAAATGTCAAAGAAACCATCAGTCTTTATCTCCACATCTGCTATTGGCATTTATAGTGACAAAGGCACACATACAGAAGACAGATTTGTCTATGCCGATGACTTTCTTGGCTCTTTGGCAAGACAATGGGAAGATATGGCATTGAGGGCTTTAGAATTTGATATTAGGACCGTTATATTTAGATTTGGCATAGTTATTGGTCCTGATGGTGGGGCTATACAGAAAATGCTGCCTCCTTTTAAATTTGGCTTAGGAGGGACAATTGGAGATGGGCAGCAGTCTTTCTCATGGATACATATTGAAGACCTTGTAAATGCCTATATAAGGGCAATCACAGATAAAAATTTTTCAGGTATCTATAACCTTGTCTCACCAAGTCCTACAACAAATAAAGGACTCTCAGAGGCACTTTCAAAGGCATTAAAAAGACCTGCTTTCTTTAAAATCCCAGAATTTATCTTAAAACTAAAATATGGAGAAGGCGCCGAGGCATTAATAAAGGGTCAACATGTCCTTCCTGATAGGCTTAAAAGGGCAGGTTTTGAATTTAAATTTTCAGACATTAATTCTGCCATCGCCGATGTGATAAATCGCTCTTGATGAAAAAAGAGCCCTTACAACTTCATCACAAAAATTTACTAAGTGAACGATTAAAATCCCTCAGCCTGTCAATTTCTGAATACAGTTTCCCCAATCTCTATCTTTTTCGAGAAATTCATAAATATGAGGTCTTGATTGGTAAGGAGATATTTATTAGGGGGATTACCTATGACAAACACAGATATCTTATGCCTGCCTTTGATATAACAAAATGCGACAAAAATCACCTTATTGAAATGATGCTTAATGTCGATTTTCTATTTCCTATTGACGAATCGTGGTTAGGATATTTTGATGAAGAAATTTTTGACTTTACTGCTAAAAAATGCGATATGGACTATGTCTATACGACAGAGAAAATGAAAACTTTTAGTGGCAGAAAATTACACAAAAAGAGAAATCTTATGAAGCAATTTCTTGAGACCTACAAACATTCTGAATACCCACTAATTGAATCGAGAAAACTTGATGCCTTTGACATCCTTGATACATGGCAAAGGGATATGTCCCTTGAAGGTGAGTTGACTGATTATGAACCATGCAAGGAAGCCCTTATGTTGTCAGAGGAATTGTCAATTTGTGGCGTCATATATTATGCCGATGATGAACCAGCAGGTTTTATCCTTGGAGAAGAATTAAATCCAGAGACTTTTGTCATGCATTTTGTCAAGGCTAAAAAGAAATTTAAAGGCATTTATCAATATATGTATAACAGCTTTGCCAATCTATTGCCCGTCAAGTATAAATATCTCAATTACGAGCAAGACCTTGGAAGAGAGGCACTAAGGATTACCAAAAATTCTTACATACCTGATTTGATGATAAAGAAATATCGTATAGCCTTAAAGAAATAGGATTGTTACGAAAATGACCTTCAGCCTAGATAGACTTACAAAGAGAGACCTTGATAATTTCTTAAAGGTTTACAAAGACTCTATCTTTGAGATTAACCCAGAATTGT
>DUZI01000102.1 GCA_013349595.1 Nitrospirota bacterium | reverse complement strand
GATAAGGATTGTGTCCTTTTTAATTGTCTTTTTTACATCATCGGGGTTAATTAAACCTTTGCTATCAACTGGCAGTAATGTGACTGTGTAACCATTGTCTCGTAATCTCTTTAAAGGCATCATTACAGAAGGATGCTCAATAGATGATGAAATTATGTGCCCTTTACCTTTTAAAATGGCAATCCCGAAGATTGCAAGGTTGTTAGACTCTGTACCACCAGAGGTAAAAATTATCTCATCTTTTTTGCAAGATAGCACAGATGCAACTGATTGACGAGAACTATCAATTAATTCCTTTGCCTTTATACCATAATAATGGATACTCGATGGGTTTCCAAAGACATCAAGGCTATTTGTAATTGTTTCTTTGACCTCTTTATCAATGGGAGTGGTAGCATTATGGTCAAGATATATAGGCAAATTATCTTTCATCATAAATCTATGTCTCTGTGCGTTATGGTTGGTTTGATATTAAATTTTTTTTCAATATTCTCAAAAATCTTCGATATGATTGCAGGAGACCTGTGTCTTCCGCCTGTGCATCCAATAGCCAAAGTAAAACAACTCCTCCCTTCTTTAATATAACGAGGGATAACAAAATTTAGTGTCTCTAATATTAGTTTCAGAAAAGTCTCTGTCTCTTCATTATTTAGCACATAATCTGCAACAGCTTTATCAGTGCCTTTTAAATGTCTCAAGTGTTCAACAAAATGAGGATTTATGAGAAATCTTGCATCAAAGAGCATATCAATATAGTTTGGAATTCCATATTTAAAACCGAAAGAAACAAGCGTAATAGTCAAATCTTGAGATGAATCCTTTTTAGAATAAAGCGACTGGATAAAACGACGAAGTTCATGGGGATTATAGTTAGATGTGTCAATGATTCTATCTGCATTGTCTCTCAATTGAGATAGTGATTTAATCTCAGATATGATGGCTTCTGCTAATTCAGTAAATTCTTTTGATGCAATGAGTGGATGAGGTCTTCTGGTCTCTTTGTATCGTCTTATCATAACCTCATCGGTGGCTTCAAGAAATATAATCTCTATAACAAAATCTTTTTTTAATTCACTCAACACCTCACATGCATCAGATAGAAAGTCCTTTTCCCTAATATCAAGACCAATTGCTATATGAGATGTGCCCTTTCTATCTTTAAATGTCTCAAAAAGGGGTTTTAATAAACTTGCAGGTAGATTATCAATACAATAATATCCAACATCTTCAAGGGCTTTCAAGGCTATAGACTTGCCTGACCCTGAAAGCCCACTTAATACAACAGTCCTTAGCGGGTTAGAAAACATAAGTCCAGTTTAAGATTTTTCAATAAGACCATAGTTACCATCTTTTCTTCGATAAACGACATTTAACTCATCAGTCTTATCATTTACGAAGACAAAAAAGTCTTTATCTAGCAGTTCCATATGATGAACTGCCTCCTCGGGACTCATTGGCTTCATATCAAATTTCTTATGTTTAATTATCCTTCCCTTCTCTTCCTCATATATCTCTGATTTAGGCATAGAAACCTTCCTATCACTACCCTTGCGATGAGATTGCAACTTTTCCTTGTGTCTTAAAACTTGTTTTTCAAGTTTTTCTACAACTCCGTCTATTGCAGAATAAACTTCTCCAGTAGTCCCTTCTGCCTGAATCATTACACCATCAACCTTTAAAAGCACCTCTGCCTTATGCCTGTATTTTTCAACACTTAAAGTGACTACTGCTTCATTAATATTAGATAAATATTTATCAAACCTCCCTATTTTTTCTACTGCATACTTTCTAAGTGCATCAGTAATTTCAAGATGTCTTCCATTCACAATAATGTTCATAATCGCTCCTCCTTTTGTTGTTTTTAATTGTCAAAATTTTTTGCGTTTATGCTGGGGTTGAATCTTTAGTATTTCGCGATATTTTGCAACAGTCCGTCTTGCTACCGTTATGCCTTTTTGCTTCAACAAATCAGATATTGTCTGATCGCTGAGTGGCTTTAATGGGTCCTCATCAGCTACTATCTGTTTTATATGTTCTTTTACCACCGTTGAAGATATATCGCCTTCTTCACTCTTTAAAGAACTACTAAAGAAAAACCTAAAACTAAATATGCCATGATTGCAGGCAAGCCATTTATTAGAAGTGGCACGACTAATTGTGCACTCATGAACATTTAAATCATCAGCAACTTCTCTTAAATTTAATGGTTTTACATGTTGTATGCCATAATCAAAAAAATCTCTCTGAAACTTCAAGACACTTTCAGTTACTCTATAAATTGTCCTATTCCTCTCATCAAGACTTTTAGTAAGATCTTTTGCCCTTTTAAATTTTTCTTCTAAAAAGTCTCTTTCTTCTTTTGAAAGCAACCTCTTGTCTATATTTTTTGGGGAAATATCAGGATAATATTCTTCAAATACTAATCTATTGAGTCTCATTAATGTGTCTTCTTTTTTGTTGCTTTTATATGACTTAATCAATTCATTCATCTTGATTGAAGGAGTTTGATTAATGTATTTATTAATTACCCTTTCATAAAAATTGGGGTTTTTCAATAATCTATTCAAATCTTCAATGGTGTTATTAAGAATAAATCCATCTTTGTGCAATCTATTAAATAGCTTTTTTAAATCAAACTGTCCTGTAAACTCTTCTTCTACAAATTCTAAGCTATTATAAAGTAGTTTCTTGTAATACTTACTTATTTTAATGCGAGGTATCCTCTCATCATTTATTATAATTCTATAATCATTATTAAAAGGTTCTACTATGACATCAGGTATAACATAAATAGCTTTGTTACTTGAGTATTGACTACATGGTCTTGGCTCAAGTTTTTTTTCAATGATAGCTATAGCATTTTTGACATCTTCTTCAGAAATATTCAATCTTTTGGCTATAGCTTGGTATTTCCTTTTTTCCACATCCTGAAGGTGTTCTCTTATTATTTTTTCAACTATTGTACCCTCTAAACTTAGAGACTTCAACTGTAATAAAAGACATTCTTGCAGGTCTCTTGCTGCTACACCAGGCGGATCGAAAGATTGAACTAATTTAATCCCCTTAATGATTAATTCTTTACTTGCATTTGCTATTTCTTCCTCAGAGACTCGTAAATAACCATCTTCATCAAGGTTGGCAATAACGGCTTGTGCAACTTTTTTTAATTCTTCTGAGCCATCAGCAAATCGTAACTGAAACAAAAGATGGTCTTTTATATCAGGTTTTTTTGCATAAAAAGACTCGTATGATGGCATTTCCTCATTATCTGTTCCAAAATACCCTAAGTCTCTGCCATCACTTGCCCTTTCTTGAAAATACTCGTCGTTACTAAATGACAACAATTTATCGTAATCAATCTCTCTTTCGCTATCAAAATCTTGATTTGATTGATTGTTTTCTGAATAATCTGTTACTTCTACGGATGATTCATCTTGATTATCAATATTTTCTTCAAGAAAAGGATTTTCCATTAGTTCTTGATTTATGGTTTCAACTAATTCGAGCTGTGTTTGTTGTAATAATTTTATAGCAAGTTGTAACTGGGGAGTAAGAACTAATTTTTGAGAGATTCTCAGATCTAATCTGTGTTCAAGAGCCATTATAAACTAAACTCCTCTCCAAGATAAGTTGACCTAACTTTATCATTTTTAATTATTTCCTTTGAACTTCCATGAGCAAGTACAACTCCATCGTTTATTATATAAGCCCTGTCAGTAATTGAAAGGGTATCTCTTACATTATGGTCAGTAATAATTATGCCAAGCCCCTTTGATTTAAGATATATAAGCATTTTTTTTAAATCATTTATAGCAATGGGGTCAATCCCTGCAAAAGGTTCATCAAAAAGTATAAATTTAGGATTTAAAGCAATAGAGCGAGCGATCTCTGCCCTCCTCCTCTCTCCACCAGATAATCTAAATCCCTCTCTATCAGAAAAAGATCCTAGATTAAACTCATCAATCAACTTATCTACCCTTTGTTCAATAGTTTCTTTATCATATATATTTGCTAATTCAAGGACAGCAATAAGATTTTCCCTAACCTTTAGTTTTCTAAAAATTGAAGGCTCCTGTGGTAAATATCCAATCCCCTTTCTTGCACGAATATACATAGGCATATTCTTTATATCTTCATTATCTAAATGGATTTCACCTCTATCAGGCTTTATCATACCTACTATCATGTAAAAAGTTGTAGTCTTGCCTGCACCATTAGGTCCAAGAAGCCCTACAATTTCTCCTGATGAAAGATTAATGTTAATGTCTTTGACAACATATCTTTTACCATAAGATTTTGACAGTCCATTTATGGATAATTTCATTTATTTTGCCTTTGCTTCTATACCTCGATTATTAATTATAACCTTGCTATCTTCTACGACTGAACGGTCATATTTGATATAATAAATGATCTTTGAACCTGTGATAACATTAATACCATCAGTTGCCCTTGGGTCACCAGTAAAGATAACTACCTCATCAGGTACAGCGTGATATATTGCTGTTTTAGAGATTAAAATACTCTTATTTCTAACAAGCCTAACATTTCCTTCTGCTTCTATCTTTGTGATGTTACTCCTTTCAGACTCATCGCTATAGTAAATCTTCATCTTATCAGAGTGTAAAAATACATCTCCTCGTTTTGCTACCACAGAGCCTTCAAATACTGCAGTCTTTTCCTTGTTGTCAGCAGAAAGTGACTTGGAAGTTATTACAATTGGTTCAGAAGAGCCCTTTTTTAAATCAATGGCATAAGTCACATTAGTAAAAAGTATCAATACTTGTAATATGAAAAAAATCTTTTTAATTGCCATAAAAAACTGCCTTGACATTATGTTCAAGCATTGCCTTGTCTTTTGTAGCAATCAAGGAATTACCTTCAAGAGTAAAACCTTTTCCTATGATTTTTATGTCCTTTTGTGATTTAAGTGTATTTGTATTAGAATCCCAATAAATCCCTGCACCCTTAATTTCATAATCTTTTGCATACACAGAAACCTCATTGGGGATTTTAAAATCTTTTGTCTTTAGGTTGTAATAAGCTGTTTCAGCATTTATTTTTAAATCTTTCCCTGGTAATATTATTGCAATGTTATCAAGCTTGATATCATCATTAGTGATATGAATTGCCTTCTTTGCCTCTAATCTCCAATTGAGACTTCCTGCCTTTTTCTGTTCAATTACTATATCTTCCATAAAAGAATTATCACCATAGGTAATTTTAGGGTTTAAAATACCATCATGGCTGGTTAAAAAATAAAATGAAACCATTACCAAAAACAAAGACAAAATAAATAATAAATGACCCTTTGTCATATCCATATACCCTTAGAGAAAATTTTAGAAAATATTATCATTTGAAACTTTCCTGATTCTTTATTTAGAAATTGTAACACATAAAAAGAGAGTTGTAAATAAGCAATTAGTATGCCAATAAATTAGGCAGGACTCTTTATTAAAAGTCCTGCCTTTATAGATTAAAGTAGCTTACATTTCTGTAATTGTAATAGCTGATGTAGGACATACACCAAGACAGCTCTCACAATAAACACACTCACTACTCTGGTAAGGATCTGACTTGCCATCAACCATTCTAAATACAGCCTGAGGGCATATATTGACACACTCTTCACATCCTTCACATTTAG
>DUZI01000288.1 GCA_013349595.1 Nitrospirota bacterium | reverse complement strand
TGAGTTCCCTGTTGATACAGAGAATTTTTGGTAGACAATCAAATATTCAGATGTGGCATTTTACAGGGCAAAGGAATTAGGGAGAAATAAAGTAGTCCGTTTCTACATGACTATGTGGAGCGAGGAAAAGTATTAAAGATTGCCACTAAGTAAAATAACTTATTCTCTTGACAATCCTATGCTGTAAAAAATGCTTTTTTACAAGTAACTTACATCAAATACTTTTACAAGTTTAAGGGTTTCTAAAAGTCTATAAAGCTCCTCTTTTCCAACACAGACCTTTA
This sequence comes from Nitrospirota bacterium, assembly GCA_013349595.1. Taxonomy (GTDB): domain Bacteria; phylum Nitrospirota; class Thermodesulfovibrionia; order Thermodesulfovibrionales; family Dissulfurispiraceae; genus DUZI01. The sequence continues at coordinate 5,408 of DUZI01000288.1, read as the reverse complement.
ATTTTATATGGTCTTCATTTACTGCCCTTAAAAAAAGACTAATAATGGATGAAGTCATAGTAACAGATTCAGGTATTTTAACAGTTAAATTTGTAGCCCCTTCTTCCATAAGGCTTTTGATGACTTTTTTAAGGTTAAAGTAATTCTCTACTTTTGTCATAAAGCCTTTGATTGTTATCTCATTTTCACCACTTTGAATAATCTCCATGCAAATAACCTCCTAAATAATATTTCTTTTTATCAATAGCACTTCATTGCCTTTACTGTTGTAATAAATTTCATCTACTAATCCCTTTGTGATTTTTATACCGCGATAATTGAGATTATCTGAATCAACAATAGTATCATTTATTATTTGAGTATCAAATCCATCACCTTCGTCTTTTATTGTGTAAACAAAATAATCAATATCACTTTCATTATACCAACGTATATCTAAAAGTATCTCTTTATCCACTGATTGTTCAAACTCAATAAGAGTCTCCTCATAAATGTCCTCTTTTAATAACCTGTTTTTCTCTATACGACTGATGGCAAGGCTACCATGTTCATAGGCATTCATAACCATTTCATTAATTGCAGTAATTGATTCAACAACAAATTGAATATTAAGATTCATTTCATTCAGCAAGGTTTCTACATCGTTTATTAAACTATGAACTGATTGAAGTTTTGAATTGATTGAAAACCTTTTTGACCATTTTGGTTTTAGGTTAAATTTTTTCAAAAATATAATAGACATATCATCTTGATTTTTTTCAACGTATTTAAGTACATTCTCTATAAAAACAGTCTTAAAGGGTGACTTTATTAAGTCTTTTATTAAACAATCTTCATATTGGGGTTCATAAATTCCATCACTTAAAAGAACAATCTTTTCAATATCATCTAAAGTAAATGAATTTTTGATTGTTATCTCCTCGCATTTAGTTATGGGTAAATAATCTTGATAGAAAATCTTAGGCTCTTGCTTTTTAGTTATTGCAAGTACTGGTGGCATACCAAAATTTACTATTGTCATTATGTTTTTATTCAAATCAATAAAGAGAAAGACAATACATAGGGCTTCATCATCAGTTAATTGTTTGACAACATAATCTACCAGTGTTTTGGTGAATAGTAAAAAGTCAAATCTATCAATATGGAAGTCTATATAATAATTAAGAAAAGTTGTTATGATTGATGAAGATACAAAGGCAGAAAGCCCCTTTCCAACTGCATCCATCAGTGTTAAAACAATTGCATCGTTTTGAATTACTCTAATTGAATAAAAATCCCCAGAAAGTATGTCATAAGGTATATATTTTGTATTTATTAGCCAAGTAGAATCGTTTACTGTATCTATTTTTTTGTAATAAAAATCATTCCTTGTTAGAACTCTTTGTTTGTTAAGGGCAAGCTTTTTTTGTAAAAGGTTAAATTCATCTTTGATTTTTAAAACATTATATTCTTGTTCCATTAAAGCTTTTTCTTTAGCTATTACACTTGTAAGTGCCTCTTGAACAGTCTTATAAAGTGTCTCAATTAATACGGGTTTTAATAAAAATTTGTTTACCCCAAGGTTTATAGCATCTATGAGCACATCTATTTCTGTAAAGGCAGTAATTAATATTATAGGCAAATCAGGGTTGACAGACCTAATTTTTCTTATCATCTCAATACCCTTAAGTTTTGGCATTTGTTGATCTGTGATAACCAAATCAACATTTGTTTTATAAAAAAAATCAAGCCCTTGTAAACCATCACTTGCTTCAAGGATTTTTTTAAAAAAAGGTTTTAATGCAAGGGTCAACAGTCCCCTAACATCTATATCATCTTCAACGATTAAAAGGGACAGCTTGTTAGTAATATCCTTAATCTCATTCAGAGGATTCATTAAGAATAGATTCAATTTGACTAATTAATTTATTTATAAATGTTTCATTGCTTGAGAAAATCTCAGCAAAATGTCTGAAATGCTCAGTAAGTAATAAATCATCTTTTATTAAATCCCCTTTTTCAAAGCCTTCAGATAATATTTCAGCAAGTTGAAGTATAGTCATTAATTTTCTTATTTCTGTGTTTTTGATTACAAATGGTTTTAAATGATGATGTAATATTACCTGACAAAGGTCCTCTGATAGTTTCCAAGATTTAGCCATTGCATAGGCAAGAATACAGTGATTTGTGTTAAATAAAAAACTTTCATAACTTGTAATAGTGTCATAACAATCAGTCAGATTTTTAATATCTTTTAGATACAATGAGTAGTCTTGTATTTTATTGTATTCATCAAACCTATTAAGCATAATAGATACACCTACATCATGAAACAGACCAGTAAGATAGGCAGTTTCCTCTTTAATGTTCAACTCTTTAGCGATGATTGAACAAATTATTGAGGTTAGTCGGGAGTGTGACCAAAAATCTTTTAAAATTTCTTTATTAACTTGCAGGGCTTCTTCTAAAGAGGCAACAAGTATAACTGTATAAAAATTTTTTATGCCAAGTAGATTTATAGCATGCAAAAGTGAAGTAACCTTGCCCTTTCTAAAAAAAGGACTATTTGCAACCTTTAAAACCTTCGCAGATAATGATACATCTTTAAACACTAAGTTTACAATATTTTGTATGTCAATATTGTCATTTTCTATTTGTTGTAATATCTTGATAACAAGGTCTGGTTGTGGAGGAATTCCAATATTTTTTGCCAGAGATGTTAGTTGACTATTTTCTGGGTTATTCATTTTGTAAATGATTATTGAGATATAAGAAGTTTTTAATGTCTTATAATATACCAGAAAGGATAGATTTTTTTAAGTAATTGACCCAAAAATAGCGATACAGATGAGGGATGGGGCTTAAGAACTTTTACTCAGTGATAAAGGGGCAGGATGGGAATATCAAGTTTGTCTTTCTGACTGGGGCAAGTAAATTTAGCAGGGTATCGATATTTTCAGGGTTAAATAATCTGACAGATATCACAATCTATGAAAGGTATTCCCTTCTGTGTATTTCATTTAGTCTTAGCATAGGCAACTCTGACATGTTCTGCTGTGTTTATATTGCATATCTCTTTTGCTGCCGCAATGAAAAAGCTTTTTGCAATGTGAAAGATGACAAATGCCTGTGGTATTACCGAGCAAAAAAGTCACCAAGAAGAAACATACAAATCTCATAAAATAGAAAAAATATGTTGAATTCTTATAGGGTGACGTTTGATATTATTACAAAATTTTCAGTAGAGGAAAAAAATTCCCCCTTTTTCCCCATCATTTAAAATAAATATCTTCATATTCAACCATTTACAGCTTCAACTCTTGTGGCATTAAAATTGATACTTACTAAAAATAAAAAAAGTTGGAGGCAATATGTATAAGGGCATTTATGTGGCTATGACAGGGGCTGTGTTGAGGTCAAGGGAGCTTGACATAGTGTCAAACAATCTTGCAAATGTAAATACAACTGGATTTAAGAGGAGTTCCTTTGCATCTCGTCTTTATCCAATACTTGAGGGCAAGGTTGAGAGACAAGATGTTGCCTATGAAAATGCCCGAGCTATGGCCACATTCACAAATTATAAGATTGATCATAGTCAAGGCAGTTTCAAGACAACAGGCAATCCTCTTGACTTAGCTATCTTTGGAGAAGGATTTTTTACTATAGAAGATGCAAAAGGACAGAGGTTTTTTACTCGTAACGGCTCTTTTACTCTTAACAAAGATGGATACCTTGTAACTCATAACGGTGCCTATGTACTTAACAGGGCAAATCAGAGGATAAATATTCAAGGAACGGAAATTAATATATCACCAGAAGGTAATGTCTTTGTAGATAACAATCTTGTATCACAGATAAAAGTTGCAAAGGTTAGTAATATTGAACATGTAGCAGATTCGCTTTTTGCTGGCTCTGATGAGGGGATTGCAAAAGGCGAGGTGGTACAAAACACCCTTGAGATGTCAAATGTTAATCCAATTAGAGAAATGGTTGGCATTATCACTGCTTTAAAACAATATGAGACCTCACAAAAGGTTATACAAAGTTTTGATGACTTGGCAAAAAGAACCGCTACAGATATAGGTAGAACATAAGGAGGGAATTATGATAAGGTCTTTATTTACAGCAGCAACAGGAATGCATGCCCAACAGATGAATGTTGATGTCATCTCTCACAATCTTGCAAATGTAAACACCGTAGGTTTCAAGAGGGGCAGGGCAGATTTTCAAGACCTCTTATATCAGACAATTAAGGCACCTGGAGCACCATCAAGTGAAGGTATTCAGATTCCTTCAGGGATTCAAATAGGTCTTGGTGTAAAGCCTGTAGCAGTGCAGAAGCTCTTTACGCAGGGAGATTTCATCAATACAGGTAATGAATTGGATATGGTAATAGAAGGTCAGGGATTTTTTCAGGTAACAAGACCTGACGGCACTATTGCCTATACTCGTTCAGGTGCCTTCAAGTTAGACCGTGATGGAAGGGTTGTTAATTCTGATGGATATCCCCTTGAGCCAGCTATCACCGTGCCTGCAGATACTACGCAGATAACTATTGGCTATGATGGTAGGGTTACAGTTCTTCAAGCAGGCAATACCGCCCCAGTTGAGATTGGTGCTATTGAGACTGCTCGTTTTATTAACCCTGCCGGCCTTCAAGCGATTGGCAAAAATCTATTTTTATCTACCGATGCCTCTGGTGATCCAATTACTGGTCAACCAGGGACAGAAGGCAGGGGGACAATAAATCAAAGATTTCTTGAGATGTCAAATGTCAATGTAGTTGAGGAGCTATCTAATCTTATAATCGCCCAAAGGGCTTTTGAGATGAATACAAAGGCAGTGCAGGCATCAGATGAGATGCTTCAGACATCAGCAGGTATGAAGAGATAAGCCATGATGATTAGATTTATATTGATAATACTATGCTTGACTATGTCTTTTGTTAGCCTAGAGGCAAATACCACCCAATCCTCTGAGGTCATTGAGATAATAAAGCAAATGATTATTGCAGATCTCAATAAAAGGACTAACAATGAAGTTGACATTACCTCACTTAAGGTTATAAAAGGTATGGACATAATTTATAGCAATGAACCTAAAAAGGTAAAAGCCATTAATTTTGACAGGCAGGCTGGCAAAAACAGGGTATATTACACTGCCCTTATTGAAGACAAAAAAGACGGCTTTAGCTACATTATTGTAGATACCGTCTTTGATAGTTCAACAGATATTTACATGACCTCAAGAAATATACAAAGAGGCACTGTATTAAAGGGTTCAGATTTTTATGCAATGAAGAATAAAAATTCAAGGGTGCCTGCAGGGGCAATAACAAATAAATCACAGATAGAAGGCAAGATTGCTGCTAATAACCTTGCTCAAGGCATTGTAATTAGGGATAGTCATTTAACAGAGACCCTTGTAAT
>DUZI01000327.1 GCA_013349595.1 Nitrospirota bacterium | reverse complement strand
CTAAAAAGCTTAATAAAATCAGCAAGTAAGATAGGAAGGGCTGGTGTGGAATTTTTATACGACACCTTATAAAAAAAGTTCCTTGGGCTTTGTCATAAGGCATTATTTTAAATGTATAAATCAAAATTATAAATAAAATTTGTCGATTATAAAAATCCTGAAACAGCCCTTCCTATCGTTATTTTAAGGTGGGGTTATGTCTATCAAAAAGATTTTTTGCGATATGGTAATATATCAAGCTATGAATAAAAAGGAAACAAAAATTTTACTCTCAAGCCTTCCATCAGTAGATTCAATACTTAAATCAGATGAAATATCGAGGTGGCTTCAGGTCTATCCAAAGAATTTAGTAACAAAATTTACTCGTCAGACTATTGATGACCTTAGAAATTCTATTTTAAACAAAGATGTTACAGAGTTTGACAGGACATCAATTTTGTCAGAGATACACCGAAGGATAAGTTCCTTCATGGGATTTAGTCTAAAACCAGTAATAAATGCAACAGGTATTGTCATACACACAAATCTTGGTCGCTCAATCCTTTCAGAAGATATTATGGATCATGTTAAATGTGTATCCTGTGGCTATTCAACACTTGAATATGATTTGGCAAAGGGTGCAAGGGGCAAGAGATATAGCCATGTCCAAAGGTTATTGAGGGAAATCACCTCTGCAGAGGATGCATTGATAGTTAATAATAATGCCTCGGCTGTTTTTGTTTGCCTTAGAGAATTAGCAAAGGGTAAAGAGGTCATAGTCTCAAGGGGTGAGTTGGTAGAAATTGGTGGATCTTTTAGGGTGCCTGATGTGATGAGTGAAAGTGGTGCAATTTTAAGAGAGGTTGGCACTACTAATAAGACCCATCTTCATGACTATGAAAAGGCAATAACTGATAATACCGCCCTTTTACTCAAGGTTCATCAATCTAACTTTAGGACCATTGGTTTTACAAAACTCGTTGAAATAAATGAATTAGTTGACTTAGGAAGGAAATACAACATTCCTGTCATGTTTGACTTAGGTAGTGGCTGCCTTATTGACCTCAAACCCTATGGCATTTTTATAGAACCTTCAGTTCAGGAAATAGTAAGGTCTGATTGTGATATAGTCACATTTAGCGGCGATAAACTACTTGGTGGTCCACAAGGTGGTATCATTGCAGGCAAAAAGACACTCATTGAAAGGATTTCCAAAAACCCACTCATGCGCGCCATAAGAGTTGACAAGATGACCCTCTCCGCCTTTGAGGCAACCTTTATGAAGTATATTGACATAGAAAAGGCAAAGAACGAGATACCTACTTTAAAAATGTTACTTCAGGATATAACTGTTATCCATGAAAGGGCAAAAAAGATTTATGAGAAGATTAAAGGGCTTTATGAATTGATAGATGCTGCTATGCTTGAGGATGAATCACAGGCAGGAGGTGGTTCATTGCCAGAGTTAAACTTTAAAACCTATGTGGTTGCAATAAAACCGAAAAAAATCACCGTCAGTTCCTTTGAAAATAGACTGAGAAAATGCCCTACTGCAGTAATTGCACGGATAAAGGAAGACAAATTAATCATTGATGCAAGGACAGTTCAGGATAAAGAGATTGATACATTAGTTCATATGATAGACTGTTCCTTGAAAGGTTAAAAAATTTAGGAGGTAATATTTAATGAGTGATTTAAAAAAAATGTATAAAACAATAATGAACGACAATTTTCCTGAGACCATGACTATTAGCTTTGGCAGGCAAAAACTTACTTTTCACAAAAAGACTTGGAAGATTGCCGATGAAAAGACTGGTGAGTTGATAGAAAAAGGTCTACGCTATGGTGAAAATCCCGACCAAGAGGCAGCACTTTATGAATTGATTAAAGGTAATGTTATCCTTGCTAATTGTGAGTATATCAATCCAAAAAATGGTTTAGTCAGTGCCATCACTGAAAAAGATATGATTAAATCAGGCAAACATCCTGGCAAGACAAACCTTACAGATATTGACAATGCCCTAAACATTTTAAGATATCTCATGGACAGACCTACTGCAGCAATATTGAAACATAATAATCCCTGTGGTGTAGCAATGTCTGACACCGTCTCTGAGGCTTATGACAAGGCACATATGGCAGACAGGATTGCTGCCTTTGGTGGCTGTCTTGTCATAAATAGGGCAATGGATAAAGAGACTGCATCTAAGGTTTCAGAAAACTATCTTGAGGTAGTTTCAGCACCTGATTTTGAAGAAGGGACGATAGATATACTTGCAAAAAGGAAAAACCTCAGGATTATTAGGATTTCAAAGATTGACGAGCTTGCAAGGTATCAATCCTTACGCTATATAGATTTTAAATGTCTCATAGATGGTGGCATAATCGTTCAACAATCAGCAATTAACAGGATTATTAAGAAAGAAGACTTTTTAGAGGCAAAGAGTGTTTATAAGGGGAAGGAATATAAAATCAAGCGTCAACCAACAGAACAGGAGTATGAAGATATGCTCTTTGGCTGGAAGGTGGAACAAGGGATAACCTCTAACTCTGTAATTTATGTCAAAAATGGCGTTACTGTTGGGATTGGTACAGGGGAGCAGGATAGGGTTGGGGTGGCAGAGATAGCTGTGTTTAAGGCATATACAAAATATGCAGATGCCCTTTGTTACAAAAAATATGGCATTCCATATAAGGAGTTTGAACTTGAAATTAAGCAGCACAAAAGGGACAGGGATCTCCTCTTTGAGATTGATGACCTTACAAAAAAGGCAAAGGGTGGTCTAATAGGCGCAACAATGATTTCTGATGCCTTTTTCCCTTTTAGAGATGGTGTAGATGTAGGTCTTAAAGAAGGTGTCAAATCTGTAGTCCAACCAGGCGGATCAGAGAGGGATTACGAAGTTATTGAGGCTTGTAATGATGCAGGCGCAACAATGGTCTTTACAGGACAAAGGGCTTTTAAACATTAATAAAACCCAAATACAGCGACAAGGATGGGGCACTGAAGTGAATAGCGATGTTTTGGCAACAATTCTTTGCGACTGGAGCGTTAAACAGCCGCAATTGTTTGAACCCAAAGGAACGGGGTCCCCAAAAAGTCGCAAAACTTTTTGGGGTGGTAGCTGAGTTTTGCGGCTGTAGCGAAAGGGGCATTAGAACTGTCAAAACGAACGAAAGAGACTTATCCTTATCGCTGGGCCTCGGTAAAATAAATGTATGATTTAGATGCTTTAAGAGAAAGATTAGCCCAATTAATAATCCAAAGGGTTGACTGTGTTTATATTGGAAACAAGGATTATGAAAGAAAAATAAAGGACTATGTATCAAATAATTGTGGAGGTTTTATACTCTTTGGTGGAGAAAAAAATAAGGTTAGACATTTTATTAAAGAATTACAATCTCTTTCAAAAGTACCATTGTTTATTGCCTCTGATATTGAGTGTGGTCTCGCTAGACAAATAGAGGATACAACCCCTTTCCCCTGCCAGATGGCATTGGCTTCAGCCCTCTATCCAGATGATCATAATCTACTAATCCAAATGCTCTCTGTGATTTCTGAAGAGTGTAAATATATGGGCATTAATATGCCCTTGATTCCTGTTCTTGATGTAAATAAAAACCCTGATAATCCTATCATCTCTACAAGGGCATTCTCTGATGACCCACAAATAGTTTCTTGGTTTGCAAAATATTATGCTGATATATTCAACAAAAATAATTTAATTGCAGTTGCCAAACACTTCCCAGGTCATGGAGATACAAGCGTAGATTCACATATCTCTTTGCCTGTTATTAATAAGACAAAAGGTGAATTAATAAATTGTGATTTGCTACCTTTCAATAATGCCATTAAATATGGATTACAAGGTATTATGATTGGGCATCTTAAGGTGCCGAGTCTTGACAAGGATTATCCTGCTACTTTGTCAAATGAAATTGTCAATAAACTATTAAGAACCGATATGGGTTATCAAGGATTAGCCCTTACAGATGCAATGAATATGTCTGCCCTTGAGAACTTTGAAGATGTCTATACGAAGGCACTACAAGCAGGTATTGATATTATCTTGCATCCCATCAATTTTGATGAATGTCTTAATTCCCTTATGAGTTCATTTCATAAGGGATTATTAAGAGAAGAAACTATTAATAGAGCTTATGAGAAGGTGATTAATATCAAACAAAAAGGCTTCTTCCCTATTGATACAATTAATCTTGAAAAAAATAGAGAGATAGCCAAATCAATTTGCAAAAAGTCTATAACACTTATTAAAGATAATGATAACCTAATACCGATCCCAAATAATTCTTATTATCATCTCTTTGTATTAGATGAAGGAAACAAGCACAACAGTGCAGTATTCAGAGAATTTTTTAGAGACTCTATTACGATGGATAATCTTGACAAGGCAAGAGATAAAGATTTGATTATAGTAATCTTTACTGTTATATCTGCATGGCATGGCAATTCAGGGATAAGTAATGAGAGCAAAACAGTAATCCAAAGTTTAATAAAACTTGCTCATCATTCAATCGTTGTATCTTTAGGCAGTCCTTATGTTTTGAGGCATTTTAGTGATGCAAATGTGTTAATTTCTGCCTACGAACCGACCCTTCAGGCTCAGGAAAATACTGTGAAAGGTCTATTTGGGGAGATTGAGTTTAACAGGAATCTTCCAATAAAGATTTCTTAAAAAATCTTTTTTGTCTTAAAAGCAATATTATGTTTTATAAATTCATGATAAAGACTATTAATTTTTTCTTTCGTTAAAAACCCGTTAATATAAAAAAACTCTCCAATTTTTTTCTGATTCATCCTTTGATGTAAGATAATTGTCCTTACTTGTAGTTTTGTTAAAAAGGAAAGTCTTATTGCAGTTTCACCTATAGGCTCTCCAATTGTTCTATTCTTTAAAACAAATCGCATATTATCATCATTAATATATTTCCATTTTTTTGCTATATCACCAAATCTTGGTCTTTGTTGCCTTTGCCAAACAATAGCATCAATATATGCCTTCCATGGAACATTGCCAGAGTAGTAAAGAAACTCACCAAAGAGGAGTTCTCGTTTTGGCAAAAACCCCTTGTAAAATCTATAAAGATTATAGTTATCTTGTTGTTGTGTATTTGATATGGTGGAGCTAATGCCTTCAATTATTACCTTCTTATTATCTCTTGCTTTTACAAAGTTGATTAAATCTTGATAAGCATTGTTTAAATTAATAAATAATTCTGTCTTTTGTTCTTTCTCTATTGGGTCAAGATGGATTAGTCTGTCAGGATGAGTCATAAGGGCGCCTTGCCTAAAGGCTGATTTAATACCCGTCTCTTGTATATATTCCAAGAATTGACGATTTAATTGGACATCTTCACCAAAAAGTGTCCTGCAGGACATGAACAATTTGTTAATATCAAATCTCAGAATATCCATTAATTGTTACCATATATTTTATAAAAAAAAAAAAAATAAATAAATACTTTTAAATAACACCAAAAATAGCGCTTAGGAAGGGCTGTTTCAGGCTTTTTATAATCGACAAATATTTTGCTTTATTCATTATAAAACAATGCCTTATGACAAAACCCCTAGGAACTTTTTTATAAGGTGTCGTATAAAAATTCCACACCAGCCCTTCCTTGCTGATTTTATTAAGCTTTTTAGTTCTATCGCCGATTTTGGGTCATATATTTGTTAATACATCGGGCTTGTTTTAAAGATATGCTGTTATACTGAATTTCGT
>DUZI01000319.1 GCA_013349595.1 Nitrospirota bacterium | reverse complement strand
AAGCAAAATTAAATAAAATCTGTCGATTATAAAAAGCCTGAAACAGCCCTTCCTAAGCGCTATTTTAAGGACCTTTAAGGTTCAATACAATATTTAAGTCCCTGACCAGAAGATAGCCTTTCAAAAACATCTGATATATCAACAAGATTGGCAGTATGAGTAATCAAATCTGATACATTTAACCCTGAACATAAAAGATTATAAGCCTCTTTAACATCATGAGGGGTAAAATGAAAAGAACCCTTTATAGTAATTTCATCATAATGAAGTCTGTAAGTGTCAAAGGTAACCTTTGTGCCTGCCTTGCAACCACCAAAGAGGACTACAACACCTCCTTTACAGGCTATTGATGGTGTTAATTCCCAGACACCAACATCACCTGTGCATTCAAAGACAAAGTCAGTTCCTTCAAAGTTTTTATTGTTTCTGATTTCTTCAATCGAAAAAACCTCGTCTGCACCAAATCTTCTCAAATTGTTTAACTTTTCAAGATTTCTACCAATTAGTAATACATGAGCACCTTTGAGCTTTAGTGATAGAATATGTAATATGGCAATAGGTCCATTTCCAATAATTGCTACATTACTGCTATTCGTAATATTTAATCCTGATAAACCATGAACAACACATGCCAGTGGTTCAAGCATTGCTGAAGATTTAAAATCAATAGAAGGAGGCTTTAAAAAAGTATTCTGCCTTACAATATGTTCAGGCAGGATTAAATACTCTGCAAAGGCACCTAAGACCTTGTTCTCCATTATTGATTCACATTGATTAAACATTCCTTTCTTACAATACTTACATCTACCACAAGGGGCACTGTGTACTGCCATTATTGGATCACCCTCTTTAAAGGACTTGATAGATGAACCTACTTTTACAGCAATACCGGAGAATTCATGACCAAAAGGTCCGGGCATCGGTATCATAGGGTGTCCTCTTTTGTAAGCCTTAATGTCAGTCCCACATGTTAAGGCAGATTTAATTTGAATCAATATTTCATCTGCTTTAGGGTCAGCTATTTGGACATCTCTTAATTCAATCTTTTGAGGTTCAATTAAATAAGCAACTTTCAAGATATTTTGCCCCCAATGAATTGACCTAACATTGCAGAAAAAATAAAAAGCGGAATAAACAAATAGCTTGTGTTAGTGTAAGATCTCATAAAAAAGATAATTAGCACAGGGAGATGAATATACAAAAACCACATCAAGGTATAAGGATTTTGCCTTTTCCTCAAAATTCCAAAGGGTATGTTAATTAGAAAGGTGGCAATAAAAATTCCTATTATTTCATACATAAACAAAAGTTATTATCTACCGAGATCCAGCAATAAGGATAAGTCTCTTTCGTTCATTTTGACAGTTCTAATGCTCCTTTCGCTGCAGCCGCAAAACTCACCCTTCGGGTTCAAACGGCTGTTTAACGCTCTAGTTGCAAAGAACTGCTGCCAAAACATCGCTATTGACTTCAGAGCCCCCATCTTTATCGCTGTATTTGGGTAAAAGTTATTGTCTAAATCATTAAAAAACTATTGACAAGACAAAGTTATTATTGAACCACGACCTGCCTCTGCAGGCACCCTTGCAGACCTTATGGCTCCTGAACCACATCTCCATTCGGCAACATATTCTTTGGCACATCCAACTGCTGGATCACCTAATACATTAACATTAATCACATAACTACAGTAATCCCTTCCGTTACAAAGATTAGCCAAATGTCTCGTTTTATTACCGAAAGGGGCACCACAATTCATTCCATAAGAACCTGAAATAACATTAATCCTGCCCAAATACGGTTCAATCTCACTGCCAATAGTAATCTGAAGGATATTTGAAGGTGGTCTTCTTAACTGAACCCTTTGAACAGATCCATCGTCATACCTGATGATTAATTCCGACGATTCACATAAAACAGCAAAAGCTAAGATCATAATAAGTGAGAAAAAAAAAGAAGACTTCATAGAAATCTACCTCCTTTTATTTGTTTGACCTGAAAATTAACATTTAGCCTAATCCCTTTTAGTAATTCTTAGCCATCAAAAACGACTTTAGCTCTCTATTTTTTAACAAATAAATTTACATTAGTATATACGAAATAATTGAACTTTTTATAGAGCATAATATTCCCTTAAAATAGCGCTAGGAAGGGCTGTTTCGGAATTTTTATAATTGACGATTATTTTGCTTTATTCTTTATAATGCAATGCCTTTTGCTAAAGCTTCTCAAGATTTCTTTTATAAGGTGTCGTATAAAAATCCCTCACCAACCCTTCCTATCTTACTTGCTGATTTTATTAAGCTTTTTAGTTCTATCGCCGATTTTGGGACTTACTATGATGTCAAGTGATGAGACTATCGCTTATGAACTTGCATGCAGTAAGTTAAAAGAAATTGCACAAAGAAAGGCAGATTCTATGATTGTAGCCTGTCCATCCTGTTGCATAGCCTTTGAAAATAATCAAAGGATTGCAGCTAAGGCAGTTAATATATCTCTCTCGATACCTGTAATATACTACACACAACTGGTCGGCTTAGCACTTGGCATGTCTGATAAGGAACTCGGTTTTGAATTCAACAGAATACCATTAAAAATTTAAAAAACCAACCTCCCCTTATGTCTTAGGGGAGGTTAGTTTATAATCATTTATGCACCAAATAATATCCTCTCTGCCTCTTCTGCATCTGATTCCATCACGTAAGGTATGCCCGTAACCTCGGCACATTCTTTTGTAAGGGAGACAAGGTCATTTCTATCTAAATGATTGAGGTCAAACTTTCTTGCACCTGCCATCAGTTGCTGTAAACCGAGTTTTAACCTGTCACCAAAGGTAAACATCGCCACTGCACCAAGGGAGAGTTTTTTGAAGTCTTTTCCATATCTTGCCTTTAGGGTCTCGTAAGAAATAAAGATCTTTTCAGCGTTATCACCATATTTCTTAATTTCTTGTGGCAACTTCTCTTCTTGAATCCATTTTCCAATATTTTTACCAACAAAGGCTGGTATCATAAGTGCCCTACCCATACATACTGCCTTGAAGAAAGGAGCGCCAAGTGCTAACGCCTTGAATATATGGTCTTCAAGGGAAAAACCACCTGCTATTGCCAAATCAGGCACATATCTACCCTTGCCCTTTAGTTTGGAGGCAAAGTTGTAAGCTAAAGCCTGTAAATATATAGTTGGTATCCCCCACTCATTCATCATCCTCCACGGACTCATACCTGTACCACCGCCTGCCCCATCTATAGTTAGCAAATCAATCTCTGCATCAGAGGCAAATCTTATTGCCCTTGCAAGGTCTGAAATCCTGTATGCGCCTGTTTTAAGCGACACAAACTTTGCGCCAACTTTGCGATAATGTTCAACAGCCTTGATGAAATCTTCATGGTCAACCATGCCAAGCCTTGAATGCCTCTCAAACTCCTTAAACTCCCCAGCCTTGTAAGATTTATGAACAATAGGATCCTCAGGGTTTGGTAATACGATATAACCCCTTTGCTTTAATTCAAGGGCTCTATCAAGGGTCTTGAGTTTGACCTCTCCGCCAATGTCTTTTGCGCCCTGTCCCCACTTTAGCTCAATACATTCTACGCCAAGTTTTTCAACGGCATATTCTGCAGATGATAGACGAGTATCCTCAACATTTTGTTGCAAAATTATCGCACCATAACCATCATACCAATCCTTGAAGGTCTTGACCCTTCTTTCTAATTCAGGTGATTTGACTACCTTACCATCCTTTAACTCTGCCTTTGAATCCATACCAACTACATTTTCACCAATAACCACCATGATGCCAGATATGGCTGCACCAGAGGCAAGTCCTTCCCAGTTGTCTTTTGCTATGTCTGTTGAGCCGAGTGCACCAGTAAATATTGGGAGCCTTAATTTAATCTTGTGATTTTTACCTAAAACCGTCTCTGTAGATACGGCGGGGAATATTGCCTTATCTGGGTCTGCCTCTATGCCTACTGCACCTACACAAGTTCCTTGTATATTTAAATGTGAATAATCTACTGGATATTGTTTTGTAGCACCTGCGGTAATCTTTCCAAAGGGTAATGGATAAATAACCTCTCTCCCCCTAAATGAAGACTTGCCAATTTCACACAAAGCAGGACATCCATCAAGACATACTGAACAGATTCCAGATTGAGGCGCAGGATCTGGTACACGATTCTTTGTCCCCGTTGCTGAACTTGCATTTGCTTGACCTTGATTCATTTTTTAAATCCTCCCTAATTTAGTTTTTGTTAAATATTATTAAGTATTTCTTAATGATTGAGACAAAAAAACAGCATCAACTTTTTGAATAAAAAAATCTAAAACAATCACTTCCAAATAATCAATAATTCCGCCTCCTCACCTCCCTTATTTGCCCATTTTATAGGGTTGTTGTCTTTGATAAAAAGACTGTCTCCCGTTGTGAGCGTTTCATCATATTTTAAAAAAGATACTTCTATCTCACCCTTGATGACATAGACAAGTTCAGGTTTTTGTTATCACTAATATGACCGTCTATTATTGCCCATGGAGCGAGGGAAATCAAGGCAACTGAAAATCTGTCACTTGTAAATATTTCATTATTACATATTGGAAAAATCTTTGTCCTTAGATTTTATTACTTCATATGGTTTTTCATTGTAGGGGATTTTATCAGCAAAAAATACAGAAGGATTTACATTAAGGCTTTTACAGATCTGCATCAACGAATGGACTGATGGGCTTATTTGATTATTTTCTATCTGTGATAAAAAGCTTGGTGTAACATCAAGCCTTTGTGCAAGCTCTCTTTGATTAATATTTAGTCTTGTTCTTAAATCTTTGACTATATCACCTATGAGAAAATGCTTGTCTTTATCAACACTCTCAATCTGTATCTGACCTGATTTGAGTAATAATTGGTGTGGTTTAAATAAATCTCTTCTCTCACGGTTGTTTGCCTTTAGAGCCTTGATATACATCTTGTCTCGTCTTGTGTATAAATATAATACTACCTGCGTAATGTGTCTCAGATTTGCCCTGAAGGTCGCGCTGTGTGCATCTTTTTCGAGTATCCAATATGCCACTGTCTCAAGGTCAAATAATCGTGGGCACAAAAACTTGTAAGTTAATTCCTCATCGTTCCAAAGGTCTTGCATTCCTGTGAGGCTATCAAAGATATACCTTGCACCAGTCGGCAATCTATCTTCAATATCATTGATTATAGATGTGAAATATTGAGTATCTGAAGGGGTTTCAATCTGTATTACTCTAAAGGGTGAGCTATTTTTGTAAAATCTTAGAAAGGTTTCATCCTTTTTCCCTTTACCACAACTAAAACAATCAACAAGTATTAAATAGTTATTATCTGCATAAGCCTGAATAATTGAGATTATTGTCTGAGGTGAATGATTGAAACTGACATAGATAATATATGCCTTGTCTTCTGATGCCTTTTTGACAAATTCTTTGATGAAATACTGAAATGGTATAGCCGATTCAATCTCCCAAACAATATTTTCACCAACATAAAAGCCATCTAAATAAGAATCAAGTGCCTTTATGCCTGAGGAGATTGTTGACAAATTAGTTGCCTTCCATTTCTTTGGAAGATATTAGGTCTTGCCTTCCAGTGATGACAAGGGTATAGTTTTGACTGGTGAGATATTTTTGTGCAACCCTCTTAATATCTTCAAGGGTTACAGAGTTAATATAATCAGGGTATTTTTTGATGTAGTCTTTGCCGAGTT
>DUZI01000161.1 GCA_013349595.1 Nitrospirota bacterium | reverse complement strand
GACTTAAGGAAAATGTCATTATGGGTAGGATGATACCAGCAGGGACTGGAATGCCTATTTATAGGGATACATTTATTAAAGGTGACTTCTTGCCAAGAGAAGAAGAAAAGGAAGAATCTTAATGAATAAATAGGGACACATCTATTGATTATTATATAAATGACTAAGATTATAATGATGTGTCCTAACTGATCCTCCCCAAAATCGGCGATAGAACTAAAAAGCTTAATAAAATCAGCAAGTAAGATAGGAAGGGCTGGTGTGGAATTTTTATACGACACCATATAAAAAAAGTTCCTAGGGTTTTGTCATAAGGTATTGCATTATAATGAATAAAGCAAAATTAAATAAAATTTGTCGATTATAAAAATACTGAAACAGCCCTTCCAATCGCTATTTTGGGTATCAAATATATAGTTTAATTTTTCTATATTGATACGATATAATTAAAATAAAAAATTTAAGTAGGGGGCATTACATGTCAGAGATAGGTTTAGTTGCTATAGGTACTCAAGCAATTCAATTAAATACTCAAATAATTATAAACACAGAGTTAATTAAAAAATCTATTGAAGCAGACCAACAGATGGCTAAATTGTTAAGCAATTTGGCAAACTCAGTAATTGCATCATCAAGTTCTGGTATTGACTTGTATGTGTAAATACAAGAAATATTAATTAATTAGTTGAATTATAAAATAAAACCAACAGTAAAATTATTTATTCTTGACACTGTTCATATTAAATCTCTATAATTTCAAACTCGGGGCTGTAGCTCAGTTGGGAGAGTGTCTGAATGGCATTCAGAAGGTCGGCGGTTCGATCCCGCTCAGCTCCACTTATCTATTCTTTGCCTCATTTTCAGCATAATATATATGACATACCAGTATTCTGATAATCAAGATTACATAATTTTTCAAGAAGTTATACACAATAACTCTGTTATTTTTCATTATCAACCTATTATTTCTGCTCATAAGAAGGCAATAATTGTTGAGGAATCATAGTTTAAAAGATAAGCTTCTTAAGTCCTTTTTACCTAAAATGAAAACCTAATGAGTGAAAAAAGACATTTCCCAGCCTTGTATGTGAGGGAGTTTAGATTATTCTGGTTTGCCCAAATTGTCTCTTTATCAGGAACATGGATGCACTCTACTGCTCAAGGTTGGCTTGTGTATTCTCTTACTAAATCACCACTTTATCTTGGACTTATTGCCTTTTTATCCTATTTACCTATATTTTTCTTTACCTTAATAGGCGGTATGATTGCCGATCGCTTTAATAGGAGAAATACCCTTCTATTTACGCAAGGACTTTCAATCATTCCAGCATTTGTGATTGCCCTATTGACAGATATAAAAGTTATTGAAATCTGGCATATTGGATTGTTAGCATTTATATTTGGCTTGATAAACTCAATTGATATACCTGTAAGGCAATCTTTTTTTACAGAACTTGTAGGTAAAGACGAGATTACTAATGCTATTGCACTTAATTCAACGATCTTTAATTTGGCAAGGATAACAGGTCCACTGCTTGCTGGTTTTATCATTCAATATTATGGTATTACTACCTGTTTTTATATTAATGCTATCAGCTTTATACCTGTCCTTATAGTTTTGTGTTTAATAAACATACCGCCGAATTATAATGCACAAACAGATAGAGGGCTCAAGAGTTTTAAGGAAGGATGGAATTTTGTCTTTGGTAATAAGGCTATATTCTTTGCACTTTTGATGATTGCAATATTTAGTCTTTTTGCCATCCCTTATATCAATCTTATGCCAGTCATTGCAGATGGGGTATTTAAAAAAGGGGTAAAGGGTTTGAGTATATTGATGGCTTCAGTTGGCTTAGGTTCTTTTATAGGGGCAATAATTATAGCCTTTGCAAAGGATTTTAGTCGTAAAGATCTCTTTATACCTCTTTCAGCGATAATCTTTAGTTCATCTCTATTTATCATTTCATTCTCTGATAATTTTTTTCTGACCTTGATAACAATGATTATGAGTGGTTGGGGATTAGTAACCTTTCTTGCCCTTTGTAATGGGTTTATTCAGGAATCTGTAAGCAATGAATTAAGAGGCAGGGTAGTTAGTTTCTATGTCTTTGTATTTCTTGGGATTTCACCTATAGGAAATTTAATAATAGGTTTTTGTGCTAATATATTGGGGACAATGGAGGCACTTAGGCTATTTTCGTCAGTAGTATTGTTGACTACTTTAATGTTTGCTATTATTTTTAGGAGACACCTTGAAAATATTAGCCCTTGAGACATCTACAATTACAGGAGGTGTTGCTATAGTAGAGGATAAAAGGCTTATTGCAGAGGCAAGGCTTAGCATCAAAGCTATTTACTCAGAGAGATTAATGGCACTCATTGACTTTCTCTTAAAGAGTGTTAGGCTCACTATATTTGATATGGATTGCTTTGCACTTGCGATTGGTCCAGGTTCTTTTACAGGGCTTAGAGTTGGATTGTCAACTGTAAAAGGACTTGCTTATGGAACCGACAAGTTGATTGCACCTGTATCAACCTTAAAAGCCCTTGCAATGAATATAGCCCTTGTTAAAGAACCCATTTGTCCTATCCTTGATGCTCATAAGGGTGAGGTATATTGGGCATTATATAGAAATTCAAGTGTAGGGCTTGAGACCTTGATACCAGAACATGTGGGAAAAGTTTATGATATATTTCCATATATTAACGAAAGGACTATTTTTATAGGGGAAGGGGCTTTGCTTTATAGAAAAGAAATTGATAAGGCACTTAATGAAATGGCTATATTGGGTGATGGTATTTATCCTTCACCTTATAACGTTGCTTTATTAGGTTATCAAGAAGCTATAATGGGGAATTTAAAGACTGCCGTAGAAATCAAGCCTAAATATTATAGAAAGGCAGAGGCGGAGATTAAACTTCAAAGATGAGGACAATAATTAGATTAATGCATAAAGAAGATTTATCCGTAATATGCTCAATCCAGAAGGAATATCCTGAACTCAACTGGTCAAGGGATTCTTTCTACAAAGAGATTGAAAACAAAAATTCAGTATCCCTTGTCTCAGAGCTAAAAGGACAGGTTATTGGTTATATCATAGCAAAGATTGTCATAGATGAGGCACAGATATTAAATTTTTTTGTCCATCAGAAATTTAGAGAAATGGGTGTTGGTCATCTTTTAATGACAAGTCTTTTACAAACTCTTATAGATGAAGGGGCTTTATTTGTATATCTTGAAACAAGAAAAAATAATGAGTCTGCAATAAGGATTTATGAAAGATTTGGCTTTTTAGGTGTAGCTATAAGAAAGGATTATTATGTCAATCCAACAGATGACGGGATTTTTATGATTAAAGGGCTTTGACTTAAGCCAACAGTATTAGCTGGGATTAAAACCAGAATTGTCATTAGAGTTTTAACGGAAAATGTGCAAGCAAGGTAAAAGACTTTGTCTTACCCCATAATCCTTCCCAAAAATAGCGATAGAACTAAAAAGCTTAGTAAAATCTGCAAGTAAGATAGGAAGGGCTGGTGAAGGATTTTTATACGATACCTTATAAAAAAAGTTCCTAGGGCTTTGTCATAAGGCATTGCATTATAATGAATAAAGCAAAATTAAATAAAATTTGTCGATTATAAAAAGCCTGAAACAGCCCTTCCTATCGCTATTTTAAGGTCCTTCAAAATCATTGCCTTCTTCTCATAACTATGCAAAGCTTCAAAATGCGTCTATTTCCATCTTTTATGATATACCCGCCAACAGCAAAAATTTTGTATCTCATTGTTTTCATAGTTGGCTGAACCATACTACCTAACTTTCTCCCAAAAAAATTCCACTACAAACTAATTTAATGAAATCCCTACTTATTTTATTGTCTAAGGTTTATCATAAAAACCTTTGATTCTAAAGGAGACAAACTTACGGTCATATACAATCCTGAAGACAGTTATAAAGACTTTAACTGAATGTTACATTAACCAATGAACTAAAGAGGATTTTAACCTTTTTAGATTGTAGTGTATAAAAGGAAAGTTAGGTAAATAGGACATTTTAATTTTGGTATATTATTACATTATGACATTGGCATTACATGGCAATTGGTTGTGCAATAAGCATTTGTGGCTAAAATGAAACAACGATTTGCCTTGATATGTCTAATAATGAAGATTTAAATCATGAAGACCTATAATTTTCATTGCCCCGAATAATTTGTTTAGGTTAGTTTTACACTTATTAAAGGATAATTTTATAAAGGATTATTAAGGTTTTTTTGAAAAAGTGTTTTTATTTATTAATATGAAGATTTTTAATCTTTTTTTGTAGAAATTGTCTATAAACACCAAGTAAAACTGATGCCCTTGATATATTCCAGCCTGATTCATTAAGTGCAGAGATGATTGTTTCTTTTTCAGCATTCTCAAGGGCTTCTTTTAATTTAGGCAGATTTTTTTATTATTTGTTTTCTTTTCATAAATAATGGTTGGTAAGTCTGATGGCAATATCTCTGATGTAGAAGCAAGTGATACTGCCCTCTCAATAATATTTTCTACCTCTCTTACATTTCCAGGAAAACTGTAATCAAATAGACGAGCGAGTGCCTCTTCAGAAATGCCCTTTACTACAAAGATCACTTCTTTTTGTATTGTGTTTTTTGAGGAAATGCTTAATCAATACGGGTGTATCCTCTTTTCTTTCTCTCAGTGGTGGCATGTGTATGTTGATTACATTCAATCTAATAAATCTTCCCTGAAGACACCCTTTGAGATTAGTTTACCTATATTTTTGTTGGCTGCAGTAATTAACCTTACATCTATTTTAATATTTTCGGTTCCACCAAGCCTTATGAATTCAGCTTCTTGTAAGACTCTCAAAACCTTTGTCTGAAATAATAAAGATACATCTCCTATCTCATCAAGCAATAGGGTGCCTCTATTTGTGGTTTCAAAGATACCTTTGTTGCTATAAACTGCACCAGTAAATGAATCTTTTTCAAAGCCAAAGATTTCTGATTCAATGAGTGTATCTGGTAAGCTGAACAGTTAAGAGTGACAAAAGGCAGATTCTTTCTATTGCTTAACTTGTGTATTGCCTTTGTAACAAGTTCTTTTCTCCTGTCCCACTATCTCCAGTAATCAGTACATTAGTATCTGTTAAAGATGCCTTTTTGATAATTTCAAAGACTTCTTTCATGATTTTACTCTTACCAATTATATACTCACTCATAGAGTCATCCATTGAAAGACTCTGAAAAGGCAAAAATACTTCTTTCCAATTTATATTTTCAACTGGTTTTTCTAAATAATCTAAGGCACCATTTTTTGAGTGCAAAGACTGCTTTTTTGATGTCTGAGGTGGAGATGGTAATTACTGGAATGTTGTTTCTGAGGCAATTGAGTTTATCTTGCCATCCTAAATCATCAAGGTCAAGGATGGCAAAGTCATAATTGTTGACATGGTTTTGCTTTCTTATATCATCACGAGGCTTTAACCTCAAGGTTTTTATTGATATCCCTTGAGATTGAATAGCTTGATATATGTCTCTATCTCGTGATGAAATTATTTACAAATTCATTTTTTATTTGAGAGAAATATCTTTTTTTGCCTTGTCAATTATGGCATAACAAATGTCTGGAGATACATAATTCATACCATCTGGTCCGTGTATCTGTATGCCTGTAAATACTGCATAGTCTGCCTTATCAAGATTGACTAATTTAGATAGAGCCCGTTGT
>DUZI01000168.1 GCA_013349595.1 Nitrospirota bacterium | reverse complement strand
TGGAGATCAATCTTGATGGTAAAGGAGAGGTAGAATTACAAACATCAATACCTTTTTTTGACCATATGCTTGAGCTATTTGCCTTTCATGGGCTTTTTGATTTAAAGATGATGGCAAAGGGTGATATAGAGATTGATTATCATCACCTTATGGAAGATATGGGGATAGTGCTTGGTGAGGCACTTAAAAAAGCACTGGGAGATAAAAAAGGCATTACAAGATATGGTTTTTTTATGTTGCCTATGGATGAAACCCTTGCACAGGTTGTAATTGATTTAAGTGGTAGGCCTTATCTTGTTTATAAAGTTGAGCCACCAAGAGGTTCAGTTAGGGGTATAGAGGTATCTCTCTTTGAAGAATTTTTTAGGGCATTTAGCAATCATGCTATGATGAACTTACACATAACTGTTCATTATGGACGGGACTTACACCATATCTTTGAGGCAATATTTAAGGCTTTAGGGAGGACATTGAGACAGGCAGTATCCATTGATAGCCAGAGAAAAGGGACACCAACTACAAAAGGAAAGCTTTAAAATGCCTGAGAAAAATCTAAAGGTTATCCTGCTTAAACATACACCTGACCCTGAGTCAGTTGTTGCCATGGCAGCAAAGCTTTGTTATAGCCCTATTGACATTGAAACATTAAAAGAAAAGATTGAGGCAAAGGACCAAAGCAGATTTGTTGAAAAACTAATGAAAATGGGACATATGAGCCCCATTGAACATGCTTCCTTTACCTTTGCCATAGAGGGTATATCAAGGGCTTGCTCCCATCAATTAGTCAGACACAGATTAGCCTCTTACAGTCAACAATCTCAAAGGTATGTCTCAGAAAAGGGCGAAGGCGAGATTTTTGAATATATAATCCCTCCATCAATTGCACAAGATAAAGAGGCAACAATTGCCTTTGAAAAACTCATGGTAGAGGCCCAAAAGACCTATAACTTTCTTGTCAATAGACTGAATGAAATGGGAATTGAAGGTGAATTGGCAAATCAAGATGCACGATTTGTCCTTCCAAATTCAGCAGAGACAAAGATAATTGTCACTATGAATGCCCGTGAACTCTTGCACTTTTTTAATCAAAGGTGCTGCAATCGTGCCCAATGGGAGATAAGGCAGATGGCTGAAGAGATGTTAAAATTAGTAAAAGGATTAGCACCGACTATTTTTAAGAATGCAGGCCCAGCCTGTCTTAAAAGACCATGTCCAGAGGGTGAATATACCTGTGGCAAGTTTGAAGATGTAAGGAAAAGGTATGGGATAAGCTAAAGTCCTTTTAGAATATCCTTTAATCTCCTTTCGTCATCCCTTGTCAAATTTTTATCCCTGTAAAATAAGCCTTCTATATGTTCAACAAATAACAAGGCCCTTTGTCTTAAATCTATATCTGTTATTTGATTAACAAACTCCCTAAGTCCCTGATTTGATTGCCTCTTGTAGCCCTTTTTCCTTAACCTTTTTTCAAAATTGTTCACCAATCTCTGCTCCAAAGGTTTTCTTTGTCTAATAAAATAAACGATTGTAATGATGGAGGTAATGATTATAAGTATAACAATCACTTTACCAAGGAGGGTTTTAAGATTTTCAAAGTTAGCCTTTTTGAGACTTTTCATTTGATTCTGTATAACCATCACGCCCTTAAATTGTCTCTCAAAATCATATCCTATAACCATCCTATTCCAATAATAGTTGATAGTGTCTGAATAAAGCCTAATAGTCAACCATAAAGGTCTTTGACCTTGTCCCAAAATTACAGAGCCTGGTGTTGGGTCGATCCTTATCCACTTTTTATCAACAAATACCTCTACCCACACATGGGCACTCTGCTGTGTAACTGCATAATAGCCGCCTAAGGGGTTATAATGTCCGCCTCTATAACCTACAACAAGCCTTGAAGGTAAACCAACTATCCTCAACATAGTAGCTGATGCTGAAGCATAGTATTCACAATTTCCATAGCGGTATTTAAATAAAAAATCATCAAGGGGATTTGCCGTGATTGGTAAGTTTTGAAGGGAATATTTATACTCTCCACTATTTAAATACTTTACTATCTTGGTTACCTTTTCTAAATCATTTTCCGCATCTTTTGTTATTTGAAGGGCGAGTTCTTTTACCTTTGGTGAGATGTTATCAGGCAGTTGGAGATATTTTTCTTTATCAATAGATATAACCTCGTAGTAAATAGCGGCAGATGAATTTACTTCGTATCTAATTCTTCTATTTATAGGTGAGTTTAATGAAATAGTAAGATTAGCAAGTAATCTCGCCTCTTTCATGTTTATAGAAAAAGGTCTATCAAGGGCAAAGAGATAATGATAATCATAGGCTTCAAGAAATATATTTTGTGTAATGATTTCGCCCTTGAGTCCTGCCATTTCTACCTTATCTGAAATGGCGCCTGATGACTTGGACCAAGCTATTGAATCGAAATAATCAAGGACTACACCCCTCCAATAGAGCAAGTTTTCATCAATTTTCGGTATAGATGCCCTGAAGATTATAGAGTTATCAGCCTGAATGTCAGAGACATCGCCAAGCCTTATGTTGTCTGTAAAACCAGTAAGACCTTTTTCTGCACGATTTAAAAAGGTAAATAAGGGGAAGTTGGTCCTCGGTAGTATAATAAACAATAGAGCCATCATTGGAAGAGACACAAGTGGTATTAACAAGGCTGTAAATAAGGTCTTTATCGTTGCCTTTGGCGGCAGCTGGAGATTATTATCTTCCACATAAAAGGTAAGGACTACAATGTTTATGGCTATTAAAAATAAAAGGGCGGCAAAATAAAGAAGAAAGCTAATGTCAATATTAAATAGTGCAGAACCTGTTAATAAAAAAAGCGATATGGCAAAGATTTGCATATAATCCCTAAAGCCCTTCTTCTCAAGGAACTTTATAAATAAAAGCAAGGTTAATCCCTCAATGATAGGCGTTGCAAGGTCATCTAAATTGAGTCTATAAAAAGAAGTTACGATGATGAGTATAGATAGGAGGTTTAACAATCCTCGTTTCAAATAAGTACCACTCTTAAAATCTACATAGAGACTAAAGATTGCCAGTATCAAGGCAATTCCTTTATAGATTATCCCAATATGGACAAAGACAGACAAAAAGGCAATAAATGCTATGGAATAGGTAAGAATCTTTAATAAGTTCTCAATCTTTAATTTTTCGATAGAAAGCCTCTTTATCATAGTTTGACTCCCATAAAAATTAATCTACCCAAAAATAGCGATAGGAAGGGCTGTTTCGAAATTTTTATAATCGACGATTTCACTTTAATTTTGCCGAGATCCAGCGATGAGGATAAGTCTCTTTCGTTCGTTTTGACAGTTCTAATGTTCCTTTCGCTACGGCCGCAAAACTCAACTACCACCCCAAAAAGTCTTGCGACTTTTTTGGGGACCCAGTTTCTTCGTGTCAAACACTTGCAGCTGTTTAACGCTCCCGTCGCAAAGAACTGTTGCCAAAACATTGCTATTTACTTCAGAGCCCTATCCTTATCGCTGTATTTGGGTTTTGCTTTATTTATAATGCAATGCATTATGTTAGAGCCTCTCAAAAAGTGTCATATAAAATTTTTCACCAACCCTTCCTACTTGATTTTGTTAAGTTCTCAGTTCTATCGCTGATTTTGGGATCCATAAAGTGCAAGTTCCCTTAATAGCCTTATCTTATGCGACTGTGAACACTCAGGCGGAAATAACTTATCATCAATCCTTAAACCAAAAGGAATACCTTGTTTATAGAGGCTATTAATCATAAATACTGCACAGGAGAGTTTCTTTTCTAAATCAAAGGGGATATCTTTTAAATCAATAATAACAGGCTCATATAAAAGAGAAGAAAGTTCTTTGGTCTTTAGATTTCCTGTCTTGGCAGTGGCTTTCCAATTAATAAGTTTAAATGGGTCACCTGGTATATAATTTCTTATAGAAATCATATCAGAGTCAAAGCCAGGTTTATCAGAATTAACCTCTCCTCTATGTTGTTTTTCCTCTGAAATATCAAAATAACCTGAATCACAAACCAGAGGGGCAGGAAAGATCAAAACCTCTAATGGCTGAGATAAGCTTTTACACCTGACAAAAAAATTAAAGGGGAACACAGAACAGACATAAATCCTATCAATCTTATGTTTTCCTCTACCCTTAAATCTCATCTCTGTATAAGCAACTGTAGATGTATTATTGTCAATAAAAGGGAAAAAGACCTTGTAATTTAAAATGTTACATCTTATAAGAAAGGAAGGCATAAATCTCTTTTTGTTTATCAATCTTACTACTGACACAAATGGAATGGAATCATAGGATTCTTCAGGTGTCTCAAGTATAACCTCCAGGTCCTGAATATTTCTCCTGCCAAGAAAACCAGATAATCCCATAAAACTTAACAGTGCGGATACAATAAGGTATATTAGATTATTAGCCGTATTGATGGCTGCAAAACCCAAAAAGATAGTAAGGGCAACATAGAGCCAACCTGCCTTTGTAATAGTAATTACAGGGGGATTTGAACTTCCTGAACGATTGATTGCACTATCTCCTTAATGTCAAGTTCTTTATACTCTTCTTTTATTATCAACCTATGTGGGATTGCATACACTGAGGTCTCTTTAATGTCCTCAGGTATGATGTAATCCCTTCCATTGAAAAAAGCACTTGTTTTGGCTATGTAAGATAATGCAAGGGCACCTCTTGTTGATAGTCCTACCCTAATAAAAGGATTCTCTCTGGTAACTTGAATGATGTCCATAATATAATCAAGCATCTTTTCTGAAATCTTTACTTCCTTAATAACCATCTGCATCATTAGGGTCTCCTCTTTACTGACCACTGGTTCAATATTATAAAGGGAATCCCTTTTGCTGCCACCTCTTAAAATATCCTTTTCAAAATCCCTCGGTGGATAACCTATGCTTATCCTCATTATAAACCTGTCAAGTTGATTATCTGGCAGTGCAAAGGTACCAAACTGCTCAAGGGGATTTTGGGTGGCGATAATAAAAAAAGGGTCAGATAGCTTGTAGGTCTTGCCATCAACGGTAACCTGTTCTTCTGCCATAGCCTCAAGGAGGGCGCTCTGGGTCTTTGGGGTAGTTCTATTTATCTCATCAACAAGGACAATATTATTAAAAATAGGTCCTTTATGAAACTCAAACGCCCCTGTAGCCTTATTGAATACAGAAAGACCTGTTATATCAGAAGGCAGAAGGTCATTGGTACACTGGATCCTGCCAACACTAAGCCCTAAAGCCTTCGCAAGTGCAACGGCAAGCCTTGTCTTACCAAGACCTGGTAAGTCCTCAATAAGTAGATGTCCCTTTGAGAAAAATGCTAATAAAGATAGCTTAAGTGCTCGCTCTTTTCCCTGTAAATAAGGGGCAAGGGTTTGGATTATCTTCAGGA
Source organism: Nitrospirota bacterium (assembly GCA_013349595.1). Taxonomy (GTDB): domain Bacteria; phylum Nitrospirota; class Thermodesulfovibrionia; order Thermodesulfovibrionales; family Dissulfurispiraceae; genus DUZI01. The sequence continues at coordinate 355 of DUZI01000168.1, read as the reverse complement.
TTCTATGCTCTTTTATCTGAAGAGTCAATCAATACCTCAAGGATTTATTTTTTGAGATAATTATAAACTATTCCAAAAAAAATATGCCTAATATTTTAGTCAAAAGATTTATAACAAAACCCAAAAATAGCGATAGGAAGGGCTGTTTCAGGATTTTTATAATCGACAAATTTTATTTATAATTTTGATTTATACATTTTAAACAATGCCTTATGACAAAACCCTACAAACTTTTTTTTATAAGGTGTCGTATAAAAATTCCACACCAGCCCTTACTATCTTACTTGTATTAAGCTTTTTAGTTCTATCGCCGATTTCGGGTGCTTATCTTTTAAGTAAATCCTAAGTCCTACAT
>DUZI01000165.1 GCA_013349595.1 Nitrospirota bacterium | reverse complement strand
TTGTCATAAGGCATTGTTTTAAATGTATAAATCAAAATTATAAATAAAATTTGTCGATTATAAAAATCCTGAAACAGCCCTTCCTAAGCGCTATTTTAAGGTAACGTTACAGAGATTGCAAAATTCCTTTCTTTATTTCTATACTTTTATGTTTACATAAAATTTTATTTCTGTTTTAAAGGCAAAAAAAGTTAATCTAAATAGTATTGTCCTTCTTGATTGTTTTTTTGTTTGATATTTTTTAACTAAAGGGAGTTTAAATGAAGAAAATTGCCGTAATAGATGGTCAAGGAGGTGGGATAGGAACCCTTATCACCAAGAGGTTGAGAGAAGAGTTTGTTGATTCTATTGAGATTATTGCACTTGGTACAAATTCTACTGCAACTGCTTCAATGATGAAGTCAAAGGCAAATAGAGGTGCAACAGGAGAGAATGCAATAATAGTAAATGCATCAAAGGTTGATGTAATTGTTGGTCCCTTAAGCATTTTATTACCCAATGCAATGTTTGGTGAGATGACAGAAAAGATGGCAGTTGCCATAAGCTTATCTCCATCTAAAAAGATATTACTCCCACTCAATCAAGAATCAATAGAGATTGTAGGGACTGTTAAAGAACCCCTACCACATTTGATTGAAAAACTAATTGATAGGATAAAGGAGGTTATAAATGTGTGAAGCAAATGCTTATATTGAGCAAGAAGGTAAGGAGATTTTGTATCTTGAAGGTGTAGATATAATTATTCCTGAAGAAAAAGGGCTTTTTATGAAAAATCTCTTTGGAGAGCAAAGGTTATTTTCTGGTAAGATCAAGGAGATTTCACTACTTAAACATAAAATCTTACTTGAGGAAAACAAATAGAAGAGGAGGATATTTATGAAGTTATTAACAACCTTTGTGGTATTCCTGTTGTTTATGTTTGATTTTGCATATGGAGAGACAAAGAATCAACCTACAAAGAAAAATTATACTAAGGAGGAAATCAAAAAGATGTCAGAGACAAAAGCAATCATAGAGACCAAATTTGGCACTATGGAATTAAAGTTTTTCCCAGAAGTTGCACCTGGACATGTAGATAATTTTATTACTCTTGCTAAAAAGGGTTTTTATGATGGGACTACATTTCACAGAGTAATACCTGGTTTTATGATTCAGGGCGGAGATCCTAATTCAAGAAATCCAGACAAGTCAAAACATGGCATGGGTGGACCAGGTTATACAATAAAGGCAGAGTTTAACGAGAAAGCTCATAAAAGAGGAATTGTATCTATGGCAAGGGCAGGGCACCCTGATAGTGCAGGTTCACAGTTTTTTATTTGTGTTAATGATTCCCCTTTTCTTGATAGACAATATACAGTTTTTGGTGAGGTTACATCAGGTATGGAAGTAGCTGATAAGATTGTAAATACTCCAAGAGACAAGGCTGATAATCCATTAGATAAGGTTGAGATGAAGGTAAAGATTATAGAAAAGACAAAGTAGGAAAAATATATGCCGGAGACGAGGGTCGAACTCGTACGATGCTAAGCACCGAGGGATTTTAAGTCCCTTGCGTCTGCCAGTTCCGCCACTCCGGCATTTAAAATGTGTGAATATATTATCAGCTATCTTTTTATATAGTCAAACCTTTCTATTTTTTTAGCCTGCTTTTTAGGCTGTCATACTGTTTCCAAAGTTCTTGGGGGAGTTTATCGCCAAATTTATTAAAAAATGCCTTTATTTCTTCAAGTTCATGTTCCCATGCCTGTGTATCAATTTTAAAGAGTCTCTCTTTTTCAATGTCTGTAATAGATAAACCTGAACAGTCCAGGTCCTCTATGTATGGCTCAAAGCCAATTGGGGTTTCTTTTGCCTTAACCCTTCCATGTACCCTGTCAATAATCCATTTCATAACCCGTATATTTTCTCTAAATCCAGGCCAGATAAACTTGCCATTTTCATCTACCCTAAACCAGTTGACCATAAATATCTTAGGGGGATTTGGCATTTGCGAACCAATATTAATCCAGTGTTTGAAATAGTCAGCCATGTTGTATCCACAAAATGGGAGCATGGCAAAGGGATCTCTCCTAATAACACCTACTTTATGGGCTGCAGCTGCCGTTGTCTCCGAGCCCATAGTTGCAGCACAGAAAACACCATGATTCCAGTCAAAACTCTCAAGCACAAGAGGAATAGTTCTACTCCTTCTTGAGCCAAACAGTATGGCTGATATTGGAACACCTTGAGGATTATCAACCTCCTTTGACAAGGTAGGGGCATTGTAAATGGAGACAGTAAAACGAGAGTTAGGATGTGCAGCCTTTTTATTATCAGCAAAATCAAATTCATTACCCTGCCAATCAAGTAGTCTCTTGGGTCTTGGGTTATCCCTCTCCATACCTTCCCACCAGGGCGTATTAGTCTTTGGGTCAAGGGCGGTATTGGTATAAAGTGTTGGTAAAAATTTGTCTGCTTTCAAAGTATCCATCATATTTGGGTTTGTTTTGTAACAGGTATCAGGTGCAACACCGAAAAAGCCTGCCTCAGGGTTTATGGCATAGAGTTTTTTGTCAGGACCAAAATTTATCCATGCTATATCATCTCCGAGCGTCCATAGCTTATATCCCTTTATACTTGGTGACATCATGGCAAGATTTGTCTTACCGCAAGCAGACGGGAAGGCACCAGTAATGTATGTAATTTTTCCATCTGGTTCTTCAATGCCTGCAACAATCATATGTTCTGCAAGCCAGTTTTCTTTATAAGCTAATTGAGATGCAATCCTTAAGGAAAAACACTTCTTGCCAAGTAGGGCATTACCACCGTATCCTGAACCTATACTCATAACAAGGCTTTCTTGTGGGAAGTGCATTATATATCTCTTTTCTGGACTTAACTCACCGACAGAATGAAGTCCTTTGACAAAATCAGTGCTATTACCAATCTTCTTAATCACTTCAGTACTCATCCTTGTCATTATTTTCATGCTGACTGCAACATATACAGAATCAGTAATTTGAATACAGTTTTTAGAATAGGGAGAGTCAGGCAGCCCCATAGTGTAAGGCAAGACATACATAGTTCGTCCTTTCATGGCACCATCGAAAAGTTTGTATAGCATTGACTTGGCTTCCTCAGGATCCATCCAATTATTGTTTGGGCCTGCCATTTCTTTTGTTGGTTGGTTTACAAAGGTAAGATGCTCAACCCTTGCTACATCAGAAGGATGACTCCTATGGAGATATGAATTGGGATATTCCTTTTGGTTTAATTCATAAAAGGTATAATGATTACCTATCTTTTCTTTTGTCATACCAATCTTTAAGAGTTCTCTTGCCTCTTCATTTGTGCCATTACACCAATAAATTTTGTCTGGTTTCACGAGTTTTGCCTGTTCTTCCACCCATTTCTCTACTTCAGTTGACATCTAATCCTCCTTTTCAGTGTTAGAAAATAAATTATTGGCTATTATAAAACTATCTTGAAAGGATTACAACTTTGTTTTGTGATATAATTTTCACTATAAAAAGCTTTAGATTTTGTTAATTTTCTGTTGGAGGGCGATGATATGAAAACAAGACTATCATTAATAATTCTTTTACTTGTAAATCTTATTTCTGCTTGTGCTACTAATCCTGTAACAGGCAAGCAGGAATTGATGCTACTTTCAGAGGCCGATGAAATTCAGATGGGTAAATCTGTTTATCCCAATGCCATGTGGGGTGCTGAAGGCGGGGGTGGTGAATATAAGGATGAACAACTAAAGGCTTATCTTAGTGAGATTGTCCAAAGAATACACAGGGCTTCTCATAGACCTAATCTTCCTGTAAGTTTTGCAATTCAAAATAGTTCTGTCCCAAATGCTTGGGCAATACCGGGTTATGTGGTAATTACGAGGGGATTACTTACAGGACTTGATAGTGAGGGGGAATTTGCCTTTGTCATGGGACATGAAATAGGACATGTATCGGCAAGACATTCTGCTCGTCAGATGTCACAAGCAATCCTTTTACAACTTGGTTTAGTAGCCACAGGTATTGCCCTTCAAAATCAGGAGCATGGAGATTTAATTTTAGGACTTGGTGCAGTTGGTGGCATGTTTTTACTGAGAAAGTATAGTAGAGATGATGAGTACGAGGCTGACAGGCTCGGGGTCGAATATATGACAAAAATTGGATATATTCCAAGAAATGCTGTCTCTGCACACAGAAGACTCCAGACTATTTCAGAGCAATATGCCCGTTCCATTGGGGCAGAACCGAGAGAGAGAAGTTTTTTTGAAGAATTACTGTCAACCCATCCGAGAACACAGACAAGGATTGAAGAAATAGAGAAACTGATTGTTAATTATAGGACGCCCTATCTATATGGTGATGGGACTAATTCGATAGTTTATAAATCAAAGATAGCTGATGCACAAAGGATTCACAGTATTTATGTAAATTACTATGACAAGGCATTAAGGGCATATGAAAGGGGTAATCTTAAAGAGGCACAAAACTATCTTCATCATGCTATCAATCTCGATAAAAATCAAGCATCTTTTTATGCACTCACAGGTTTTATTATGCTTGAGAAAAATGATTTTATTGAATCGGAAAGATATTTTAGAGGGGCTATCAAGGTTGACCCAAATTATCAACCTGCCTATAGGGGATTTGGTATGATTAGTTATGCACAAAGGGATTATAACGAGGCAATTAATCATTTTAAAAGGGCACTTACTCGATATTCTGAAGATATACCTTCGCACTACTATATAGGTATGAGTTATTACAGAATTAACAGGTGTGATCAAGCTATTAGACATCTTTCACTTTCTGCACAGGCGATGCCTAAACATAAGACTATAAACGGGATAATGGGGGATTGCTATGACAAGATAGGTGATGTTGAATCAGCCTACAAAGCCTATTCAAATCAAGTTAAGATAGATTCAACAAGTTCTATAGGCAGGCAATCATTAAACAGGTATAATGAAATCAATAGGACTATTGAAAAAGCAAGGAATGAAAAGCAACAAAAGAAATGAGTTTTAAAACATATCCCAAAATCAGCGATAGAACTAAAAAGCTTAATAGAAGCAGCAAGTAAGATAAGAAGGGCTGGTGTGGAATTTTTATACGACAGTTCCTAGGGCCTTGTCATAAGGCATTGCATTATTTTCATTATAATGAATGAATAAAGCAAGATTAAATAAAGTTTGTCGATTATAAAAAGCCTGAAACAGCCCTTCCTAAGCGCTATTTTAAGGACATATTGACAATAACACCTTTTTTATATGATAATGTCCCGATTAATAATTCCCCAATTATTGATTACAATTTTACACCTTTGAAAGGAGGTGAATTAAGATAATGAATAAGCTTTTAGTACTTTTGCTTTCTATAATGGTTCTCGTGGCTTTCACCTTTTCAGTAGGTTGCAAACCAGCTGAGGAAAAGAAGCCTCAGGCTCCAGCACCTGCTCCTGCTCCAGCTCCTGCTCCAGCACCTGCTCCTGCTCCAGCTCCAGACCAGAAGCCCGCTGATGCAGCAAAGCCAGCTGATGCTCCTAAACCAGCAGAAGCACCAAAACCAGCAGAACCAGCAAAGAAATAATTAATTAAGGTTTTTATATCTTTTAAGCATCATGTTTTTTTTATGATGCCTTTTTGGAAAATTTAAGAGTGGGTGTTACCCACTCTTTTATTTTATGGAGGGGAGAAGATGTCAACCGTTATTGACAGGATTTATAAAATAGCTTCTACCATTGCCGATGAAAATGGCTTTGAGGTTGTAAAGGTTGAGCTCTTAGGAAAGGGGAAAAGAACTATTTTAAGAGTATTCATTGATAGAGTTGGTGGTGTGACTATTG
>DUZI01000294.1 GCA_013349595.1 Nitrospirota bacterium | reverse complement strand
CTTGCTGATTTTACTAAGCTTTTTAGTGCTATCGCCGATTTTGGGCTGAAACCTTAAAATAGCGCTTAGGAAGGGCTGTTTCAGGATTTTTATAATCGACAAATTTTATTTATAATTTTTGATTTATACATTTAAAACAATGCCTTATGACAAAGCCCCCTAGGAACTTTTTTTATAAGGTGTCGTATAAAAATTCCACACCAGCCCTCTTACTTGCTGATTTTGCTAAGCCTTTTTACTTCTATCGCTATTTTTGGGAGTTTAGCAATTCATGATTAGGACATTTTCATTTTGGTATATTAGGACATTATCATGTTGGCGTTACATCTAATTTCTTTTAATACTGTTAAAAACTGTTATAATCTTGTATGCATGAAACCCTCTATCCCTTCGCACTGATTGCACTAATAGGTGTAATATTTAAAAGGCTCTATGGCAATACTGAATTAATAAAACACAGCATAAATGTAGTTGTTATAAATGTCTTTCTCCCTGCCCTTTGCATCAAGACCTTTGCAAGAATAAGTCTTGATAGGGAAATGCTGCTTGTGCCTGTTTTTGCCTGGTTAATAATCTTATTCTCCTTAACGATTGGCATTTTCCTATCATTTTTAACCCAAAGGTTAGCAAGGATTGATAAAAAAGATTTAGGGATCTTAATTATCTCATCATCCTTTGGAAATGTACTTTTCATTGGTGTGCCTGTATTAAATGCCCTTTATGGTAGTGAAAGTATCAAATATGCCCTTTTGTTTGATTATTTTGCAACAAGTCTCATAATTTGGACCTTAGGGGTTTTTATCTTAACATATTACAGCGACAAAAACTCCTTTAGCATCAAGTCATCTATTAAAACCATTTTATCCTTACCTCCACTTTGGGGTATTGCTATAGGGTTATTGTTGAATCTCACTGGGATTAGTCTTGATAATTATATTATTGAAAGCCTTGACTTGCTTAGTAAAACTGTTACACCTCTTATGATATTCTCAGTAGGACTATCTTTGACTTTGCCAAATTTAAAAAATATACTTATTCTCTTGCCCTTTATAATTACAAAGTTACTATTGTCGCCATTTTTTGCCATTATGATAACAGCATTGTTTGATTTTGATGCTTCAGCAAAAAAGGCAGTCATTATGGAGAGCGCAATGCCTGTTTTACTACTACTGTTGATAATTGTAAATAGATACAAACTTAATGAACAATTAACAGCTCTTGCCATTACCATAAGCACAGTATTGTCATTTTTTACGCTGCCTTTTTGGGCTAAGGTGATTGAGGTTTATGTTAAGTAAAGATAGATTTATTCAATAAATTTATTAAGATTTTTAAGCAGATACAGCTGCACCATTTCTGCAGAGTGTTTTAGATCTGTTTTATTAATGCCCTTTTCATCTCTATCTGTAATTATGTTGCTGATTGTCCTAATTTCTGTAAATGGTAGTCCTGAAAGACATGCCACATGGGCTATTGCAGAGCCTTCCATGTTTTCACATTGAGCTTTATAATGATTTGTCAAAAACCTTGCCCTTTTTACAGAGCCCGTGCATGTTGATACTGTAAGAAAGGTAACTCTCCTTATCTCATCTTGTAATAGACGGGTGGGGATGTGTGTTTCAAATTCATTATAAAAAGTCTTGCCCTCTTTTAATACCATCGGAAGGTTAAGTCCTTGCATAGATGCAAATTCATCCTTATAGGTCATAAGCCCTTCATCTGCATAAATTTCCCTTTCTGCTATCACTAAATCAGCTATCTTTAAACAGCTATCCGGATAAGCCCCTGCAACGCCTATATTTATGAGCATTGAAGGAGTAAATCTATCTATTAATAATCCAGTACTATGGGCAGAATTAGCCTTACCAATTCCACAGATTGAGATTATCACATTAATTTTATCTAAAAGACCTTTGTAAAAAGGCTTACCCTGAATCGACAGATTATTAGCCTTTGACAAGCTGTCAAGGACTAATTGGGCTTCAAAAAATGTAGGGATTAAAATTCCAATGGGGTTCAATAAAGTTAATTAGTTTCTTTGGTTAGTTCTTTCTCTTCAATCTGATAAGTAACATTGACTATCATGTCTTTTCTTAGCGAATTATAAACAGAACAATACTTTTCATGTGAGAGTGAAACTGCCCTTTCAACCTTTTTTACATCAATATCCTTACCACCTATCAGGAGAAGCATATCAATCTTTTTAAAATACTGCGGTGGGGTTGGGTTTCTCTCGCCCGATATTTTTATCATGAAACTGGCAAGTTTTACCTTCATCTTCTGGAGGAACATTACTACATCAATACCCATACAACCTGCAAGGCTTAATAAAAGTGCATCTGTAGGCTTACATCCCCATTGAACATGGGCATCAAATTCTATTACATAGCCTTCACCCGTTCTCCCTGTAAAAAGTAAATCTTTTTCCCATTCAAGGGTTGCTTTTACTAAGGGATTGACCTTATCTTTGTAACCTGCAAGTGATTGCTGAAGATCTTCTGATTCAGTCATTTTATAAACCTCCTTTTATTATGTCCTATATTCTGCATTTATCTTGACATACTCACCTGTTAAATCACAGGTGTAAAATTTATAAACCAACTGTGTATGTGCCAAATCAATCATTATCTCTATGTTTGAATTCTTTGACATACTCTCCTGGGCTTGTTTATCTTTGCCTGTTGATATTCCATTTTCTACAATCTTAATATCATTTATAAAGATACTTACCCTTTCGGGGACAATCTTTGCCCCAGAATATCCTATTGCGGCCATTATGCGACCCCAGTTTGCGTCATTTCCATAGATAGCAGTCTTTACAAGCATTGAGTTGGCTACAGCAAGTGAAGCCTTGCGGGCATCTTTTTCATCCTTTGCCCCTTTAATTATCAAGGTTATACACTTAGTAGCACCCTCACCATCTTTAACTATCATCTTCGCTAAATCAAGACAGACCTCTGAAAGGGCATCTGAGAAGGATTTAAAACTATCTGTATCTAAATCTATCAGGCTATTACCTGAAAGGGCATTTGCAAATAAAAGGACAGTATCATTTGTTGACATGTCTCCATCAACGGAAATCCTGTTAAAAGAGTTATCGACTGCATACTTAAGTACCTCATCAAGTGCCCTTTTTGTTATATGTGCATCAGTAAGGATAAAGGAGAGCATAGTTGCCATATTTGGACAAATCATGCCAGCACCTTTACATATGCCTGTAATGGTGATTTCACTATCAGAAATATTTATCTTTCTTGAGGATATTTTTTTAAAAGTATCAGTGGTCATTATTGCCTCTGCTAAATCATCAATGGTAGAAATCCCAATATGAGAAACTAACTCATCAATTTTTGGTATTATCCTGTCCATTGGAAGGCTTGTACCTATTACACCTGTTGAACAAACATAGACTGAATCTGATGGGACAAGTAAAAAATTAGCTATCATCTCTATCATCAATTTTGTATCTTTAAGACCTTGCTTGCCTGTGCAGGCATTTGCATTGCCACTATTTATGATAATTGCCCTGCCAAGTCCCTTTTTAATATTTTTCATTGACAATACTACTGGGGCTGCTTTGACTAAATTGGTTGTAAACATACCTGAGACAACTGCATCTTTTTCTGAATAAATAAGGGCTAAGTCTTTTCTGCCTGGTTTTTTGATTGCTGCCTCTACTGTGGAGAATTTATATCCACGGGGTAAATTTGATGTCACGGGAATAACCCTACCTGTTTCAAACCAAGGGTTTCATCAAGATTTAACATGATGTTCATATTTTGTACCGCTTGACCTGATGCACCTTTTACAAGGTTGTCAATAACAGAGACGATGATAAGTTGATTAATCCTTTTATCAACTGTAGCAGATAACATACAATAATTACTCCCCCTTACATCTTTTAAATCAGGCAGTTGCCCTTCATCTAAGACAACCACGAAGGGTTCATTACTGTAAGCCTCTTTGTACAGATCGATTACATCACTTGTATTTACATCTTTTTTAAGTTTGCAATAAATACTTGACAATATTCCCCTATCTAAGGGAAGTAGGTGAGGGGTAAAACTGATTTTTATTGGATAATTAGAGATTAAAGACAACTCCTGCTCAATCTCTGGTCTATGTCTGTGTGTAGCAATACCATAAGCCCTGAAACCTTCATTGGTCTCTGAAAAAGTAAGAGCTAATTCTGCCTTTCTCCCTGCACCAGTTACGCCAGATTTTGAATCAATAACAATCCAATCCTTTTCAATTATCCCAGCCTTTAATGATGGCATCAGTCCTAATATGGCAGAAGTAGGATAGCATCCTGGATTGGCAATTAATCTTGCAGTTCTGATATATAAACGATACAATTCAGGCAATCCATAAACGGCATTTTTGAGGGTTTCTGGATATTTATGTGAAATTTTATACCAATCTTGATAAACCTGTATATCGCGCAACCTATAATCAGCCGATAAATCAATGACCCTCTTTCCATGGGTATAGAAAAAATTTACTGCCTCTTGAGAGGCACCATGTGGCAAGGCAAGAAAGAATAAGTCTGCCTTACTTATAATTTTAGACTTATCAAGGGGTTCAAAGACTAAATCTTTGTATTGAAAAAGATGGGGATATAAATCTGTAACCCTTTTACCTGAAGATTGTTCTGAAGTAATGGCAGTTATTTCAACTTCAGGATGACTTGACAGTATCCTTAAAAGCTCTGCACCTGTATATCCGCTTGCACCACAAATTGCTATTTTTGTCATATTTTAAAAATAAGGCTCGTTTTTGTAAACGAGCCTTGAGAAAAAAAAGGAGAAATAAAAACGAGTAACTACCTCTTTGAGAACTGGAACCTTCTTCTTGCTGACTTTTGACCATATTTTTTCCTCTCAACTTCACGAGGATCCCTTGTAAGCAATTTTTCTTTTTTGAGTTTTGGCTTTAATTCATTATCCATCTCAACAAGTGCTCTTGATATGCCATGACGAAGTGCCCCTGCCTGACCACTTAATCCCCCACCACTTACCCTTGCATTAATATCCAATCTTCCAATAGTCCCCGTTACATGCAAAGGTTGTCTAATTATCATCTTAAGGGTCTCTCTTGGGAAATAAGCCTCATAATCTTTGTCATTGACAATTATCTTGCCTTTTCCGCTCTTAATATAGACCTGCGCAACCGATCTCTTTCTACGACCTGTAGCATTGTATTGAATGACTGCCATAATAATTATCTCCTATTGATTTAGCTTTATTTCTTCTGGATTTTGTGCCTTATGGGGATGTTCACTACTTTTATAAACCTTGAGTTTTTTGATTAATTGTCTGCCTAATCTATTTTTTGGCAGCATTCCCCAGACTGCATCTCTTATAACGCCTTCAGGGTCTTTTTTCATCCTCTCTTGTAATGTTTGCTCTTTGAGATTACCTACATAGCCAGTATTTCTGTAATATACCTTCTGCCTTAGTTTATCGCCAGTCACTTTTATCTTATCTGCATTTACAACAATGACAAAGTCTCCAGTATCTGTATTTGGTGTAAATTGTGGTTTGTTTTTGCCCCTTAGACGAACTGCAATGGCTGAAGCCATCCTGCCAAGGATTAAGTCTTTGGCATCAACGAGCAACCATTTATGGTCAACTTCACTACTTTTTGCAAAAAGGGTCTTCATAATTAGCTCCTTGATAATTATTAAAAAATAAGTTTGATATAATAAAGAAATGTTTGAAATTTGTCAAGACCTCCTTTATACTTAAAATAGCAATAGTAAGGGCTGTTTCAGGATTTTTATAATCGACAAATTTTATTTAATTTTCTTTATTCATTATAAAACAATGCCTTATGACAAAACCT
>DUZI01000339.1 GCA_013349595.1 Nitrospirota bacterium | reverse complement strand
TTTATCAGAACTAGCTATAATCTCCCTGCCTGCTTCATATTCTTTCTCTTTTATCCTACACATGTCTATAACCTTTTGTTTGTCTTTGATTGTGTAATCAGTTGTAGCAAGTATCATCTTTGAATGTATAAGAGAGAGATAAAGTAGTAGTTTAACCTTAATATCTGGTTTTACAAGGATTAGTGCTTTTTCATCTATACATAAAACTGTAGTAGATTCATTGGCGATTAATATTACCGTTAAAACCATATCTTTTTCTTGAACCAAAGAACCATAAACTGTGTTTCTTTCTAAATAACCAATGGATATATTAGCTCCATCAATCTCTTTAAGGGCTTCTATCTGTCCTGATACAGCCACAAAGAGGCAACTAACAGGACTTCCTTCTTTTATTAATATCTCCTTTGCCTTGAGCCTTTTTGATGGCAGAGAATTATAGATTGAAGCCAATTCCTTTTCGCTAAGGTTTGTAAATATCCTTAAAGATGATGGTAAAGATTCCTTCACAGTTGCCATAATTATCTCCTTATAAAAGAATTAATTGTAAATTTTATTAGAATATAATTAAGTGTGGTTTAGTTTTTTTAACACTCATCTAACTCACTTTTAAAAAGCACAATCTCCTTTTTAAGTTAACTAGTGTAAAATATAATCTGATTAAATAAATTCTTATTTTACAACATAATTACACCAAAGGGTGAAAAAATTAGAAAAAACATGAAGGGCAAAGGACATGGGACTTCTTAATGAGTTCAAAGAATTTGCAGTTAAGGGAAATGTGGTTGACATGGCTGTTGGTATAATCATTGGTGCAACCTTCGGTAAGATAGTATCCTCTTTTGTAGGTGATGTTATTATGCCACCAATTGGATATTTATTAGGTGGTGTTGATTTTTCTAATTTATCAATTACTATCAAGGAGGCATCAGGAGATACTCAAGCTGTAATGATAAGATAGTTTATCCAGACTGTTGTTGACTTCATTATTGTTGCCTTAACCATTTTCATGGGAATAAAGGCTTTGAATAGTTTTAAGAAAAAACAAACTGAAATCCCTGCCCCACCTCCACCCTTTTGTAAACAGGAAATATTGCTATCAGAAATTAGAGATTTACTGAAAGATAAAACCTTCAGTTATATCAAAAAATTATGGCAGATATAATTGCCCCTACAATAGCGAGTACAAGGACATTGTTTTTGATTAATAACCACATTAGGGATAAAACAAATATTATAACTTTGAGCAATTCCCAATCTACCGCTATAAAAAATTTGATTGCAATGAATATTAATAATCCTGCAAAGGCGCTTATCATTCCCATTGTGGCGCCTTTAAAGTAATTTGAAGACTCAACCTTGCTAATAAAATGCATCATTATACTTATTAACAATGGACCAGGAGCAAATATGGCTATGGCACCAACAAGGGCTCCACTAAAGCTACCCTTTAAATAGCCTACAAATACGGCATTTATCAGTATTGGCCCTGGTGTAACCTGTCCAAGGGCTATTCCATCCATAAAGGTTTTATTGCTCATCCATTTAAGTGTTTCGACTACCTCGTGATACATCAAAGGGAGGGCTGTATAGACACCTCCAAATGAAAGTAACGCTATCTTCGTCATCGTAAGGGCTAGGCTTAACAAGTCTTGCCCTATAAGATAAACGGTTATATAAAAAGCGCAAAAGAGAATTGCTAATATTAGCACCTCAACCTTTGATGGTCTCTTTTTATTAATGGTTTTAATCTGATAGGTAAAACTTGAAGAACCAAACATACCAATTATGGCAGTTAAGGCGATAACGAATAATGGATTGACATGATACATTAGTAACCCTGCACTTACGATTGATAAGATAATAGACTTTAGGTTGCCTTTGATCCTGTCTTTAGCAAATCTTAATGCAGCATTAATTACTATTGCCACCACTACCACTTCAAGTCCTTTAAATACTGCCTTTATAATGCTCAACTCTTGTGATGTGTTATAAAAATAGGAAAACAACAGCATCAATGAAAAAGAAGGCAGCAAAAATCCAATAAAAGAAATCAGCATGCCCTGCAGTCCTTTTAAATAATAACCGCAATAAGATGCAAGATTTACAACAATAGCACCAGGGATTGTCTGACAGGTGACAAGACCTTTGGTGAAGGTATCAGAATCTATCCATTTCTTAGAATTTATTAGTGTTTCCTTTAGATACTCCACCATTGCTGGACCACCAAAAGAAATGGCTCCCAGCCTAAGAAAGGTAAAAAATATCTCAGAAAGTGTGGGGTTCAGTGTTATTTTTTCTTTTTTGTATTAATTGCAAGCAAACCTAATAATCCTACTTCTTCATTAACAGGTTTATTTAAAAGTTGATTAAGTGGATTTTCATTATTTAATATCATCAATTGTTTAATTTTTAGCCTTCCTTTAACTTGTAACTCCTTTTTTTGAAGGTCTTTTATCTGTTCTTCATAAGTTGCTGTTTGACTGGGGATCTCCCTTTCAATATAATTTGATATCTTAATGGACAACCTTGAAGCTAACAAAGTCATTGCATTTGTTACCCCTTGTGCATTTTCAGATAAAAAGATTTTAAGCATTTGTTCATCAAGTTTTAGTTCTCCTTTTTCGCTATAATTTAAGCCCAAACTCGCAAGCAATGAACCATTTGAAATGAAGAAATTTCTTAAATCAGAATCAAAATTATTCATAAAGGAATCATCTGCAAGAACGCCAGGATCATCTGGAGAGCCTTTTTGTTTATTAATCACATCAGAAGTGATATTAAATGAAGTAATAAAAGATTGCAAATTAGACTCTATAGACATTGGATATATAGATATCCTTTTATTTTCAGGGTTAGTGTAATAATTTTCATCAGCTCTCAAAAGATTAAATGTAACCCCTATAGCAATATCAGATATATTATTCGTGCTTCTTACATACTCCAAACCATCTATTTTAATTAGTGAATCTTGAGCATTGAGATTTTGTGTCATGTTTTTGACACCACCTACCGGATTATTGTTCTCATCATAAGTTGGATTAAACGCTAATCTTCCAAGACCAATATTATCTATCTCACCTGCAGATGCCTCTCCAAAGATTCCGTTACCATCAATATCTACCTCAAGGGTAATTTTATTATCTGCACCTGTCTTGTCTGATGAAATTACAAGTCTGTATCCAGATATTTGTGCTTCATTATTACTTGTTATTTTTTTATTATTTTCAACAGACATTAAACTACTATCAAATCCAAGTATCTCTCTTGCATTAGAAGAAGGATTATCCCACAATAAGTCCATGGTGGAACCAGAGTTATTTAAAATACTGAAAGTATTATCTTCTTCATTATATTGAACATTAAACTTATCCCCACCTTGATTATAGCTATTGATAAATGCCATCTTGACCTTTAAAGCTAATGTCTCCCCTGAATAACTACCTTTTTCAATGGTTGCTGTAAAAGTTGACTCACCAATCTTGAACATTATCTTGTTATTACTGTCAGTAATATCAAACTTTGAAATATCAGCAGTTACTCCAGCATTTGCAGAATTGATTGCATTCTTTATTCCTGACAGTGTGTTGTTTGAACTGTCAATTGTGATAACTTTTGCATCTTGTGTTGCCACTTTAATCTTAAGGCTTTGGCTATTATAAGTTGATAAATCAGCAATACTATCGTTTGCCGACGCAAATAGTCCTGTTGACAAATTTTGTGATTGAGCAAGCTTACCAATTTGAATATTATAATTACCAGGCAAAGCATAGGAATCAGCAATAGCCAAAAGGGAGTTTGTATCAGAAGAAAGAGCAGTTTTCGTTTCTGTTATGGACTTCTTCATCCTATGTATCGCTTCATTCATTACTGAAAGATTACTTACTAAGGTGCCATAAGATGTTATCTTTATCTCTGCATCAGTCTTCTGGTATTGTAATTTTTTATATTCATCCATATCTTTTGTGGCAAGATACTTTATTAAACGAGACTTATTTGTTGATTGTAATATATTTAGTGGATTGGTAGAATTTGATAAAGAACTTATTATATTGTTTGGCATTTTGGCACCTCAGTATAATTTATTTATAATATTTTCGGAAAATAAGATTAAATGTTCAATCCTTCTAAGACATCTCCAATTCTTTTTAGATGAATCTTTTCTTCCTCAATGATTGAATTAATCAACTCTCGTGCCTCTTCATTATTATCAATGTTATGGAATATCTTGAGATACAAATCAAGGGAGTTTATCTCTATTTGCATTGAGAACTCTAAGAGAGACAAATCAAGGGGTTGGGCAAGTTTAATCTTATTGAGGGTCTCTTGAAGACCAACCCCACCTTCCATAAGATCTTTAAATTTTAAATCAACTAACTCTCTAATCTTTGAACCATTTTTGTCCATTGCCTCAACTGCCCTCAAGATATTGTCCTTATGCTTATGCTCTGCAAAAGCAAGGTCGTTGAAAAGTTTTTTCAGTTCCTGTTTAACAACCATTCCTGCAATCTCGTTGTAAAACTTGCCTGTGCCATCTTCCATAGCCCAAGACATGGCAGAAAGTTCCAGAAAATCTATGTCTTCTGCAACTTTATTTAACCCTATATCATAGCTTCCTTCTGCTTGTAAACCCTGCCATGCAAGCATCCCTCCATCCATAGAATAGACTTGCTCAAAACCTATACCTTTTAAGAAAGATGCAGCAGAATAACTCCTTTTGCCTGACCGACAATAAACAATAGTTGGAAGTTCTGCATAAAGTTCAGTATATCTATTTGGCAATTCAGGCAAGGGTATGAGGATTGCACCTGGAATATGAGAGGACTCATATTCCGAAGGTTGACGAACATCAAGAATGGTATAGGATTCAATAGGCTTATTTTCTATAAATGATTCAATTTCTTTTGGTGTTAGGATTTTGACTTCGTTAAATATATCGTTTATCTTCATAAATTGAAGAACCTCTATTTTATCCTTGAATCAACTGCCTCTGTATTGATATTTTTAAAGAAGGACTCAATATAATCAGGTCTCTTAAGTCCATAATCAATCATAAAGGCATGTTCAAAGACATCAAGTATTAATAAGGGATTACAGCCAGCAGGATGAGATACATCGTGCTCATTTATCCAACAGTTAAATACCTTTCCATTTGACAAATCCTGATAAACAATAGCCCAACCTATACCTCTCATTGTGCCAGTAGCCCTGAAGTCTTTTTCCCACTCTTCTAAACTACCAAAGGAGGGTGATACTAATTTTGCAAACTTGCCGTCCTTACTAAGTCCTTTGCCACCAAGATTTTCAAAGTAATACTCGTGTAGTCTCATGCCATTAAATTCCCAACCAAATCTTCTCTTCAACTCCGCATATTCAGGGGTAGATGCCTTTCCCTCTTTCAGCATTAGGGAGAGGGTATCCATCAGTTTGTTTGTGTTCGTTACATATCCATTGTAGAGGGTAAAGTGGTTTTTTAAAAGAGTTTCACTAAAGCCCTCGATTCCTATAAGTTTTGAATAATCCTTTGCTGTGTAAGACATGTTTTACACCTCCTAAGGTTTTTAAGATGGGGAAATTATAGACTATGATATTTTTTTTTGCCAAATGGTAGATTCCTGCTCTTTTAAGATTTCCCAAAATCAGCGATAGAACTGAGAACCTAATAAAATCAAGTAGAAAGGGTTGGTGAGGAATTTTTACACGACGCCTTATAAAAAAAGTTCCTAGGGCTTTGTCATAAGGCATTAAAAATATAAATAATTTGTCGATTATAAAAATTCCGAAACAGCCCTTCCTATCGCTATTTTTGGGAGATTTGTTTTCCTGTATTTGTATCCCATATTTTGATCCCTTCATTCAGGGTAAGCGAAAAGATATATTTTCCATCTCTTGAAAATATTGCCTTGACCACATAACTAT
>DUZI01000115.1 GCA_013349595.1 Nitrospirota bacterium | reverse complement strand
AATCGAGTCACACTTTGCCTCAATACCTGGTGAATGGTATAGGAAGAACAAGATAAGCAAGTATGAGGGATATTACTCAAGTGTAATTTACAGTTATTTTGCTTCATTGGGATTACAAGTAAGCTGTGAAGATATGACAAATCATGGAAGGGTAGATATGACAGTAGTGATGGAGCATGCTGTATTTATCATAGAGTTTAAGACGGTTGTGGGGAGTAAAGACAAAGGCAAGGCGATTAGGCAAATTAAGGAAAAGAACTATGCTGAAAAGTATAAAGGTCTTAAATTGCCAATTTATTTAATAGGGATTGATTTTGATAAGACAAAGAGGAATGTAAGTAGTTTTAAGTGGGAGAAGGCGGAAACGGCAGTGAATTAGTGTCAAATGAATTAGTAATTCCCACTTTGTTATGGGAAAAAATTTAAATACAATCTATTCTCTGTTAATTTATTTTTTATAATAACTACAATTACAAAAAAGACAGTTTTATGGACAAAATATTATTAGGACATGGAAGCGGTGGCACACTTATGCACCGATTAATAGATGAGATAACAGCACCATCTTTTGACATGATTGAGTTAAATGATTCAGCCACTGTCAATCTTCCCCATTCAAGGCTTGCCTTTACTACGGATTCCTATGTTGTATCACCCATTTTTTTCCCTGGAGGTAATATTGGTGATCTTGCTGTAAATGGCACGATAAATGACTTAGCAGTTGTAGGGGCTGTGCCTTTATTCCTATCAGTAGGATTTATATTAGAAGAAGGATTAAAGATTGATACACTAAAAGAGATTATTTCAACCATGTCAAAGTCTGCTAAAGAAGCAGGGGTGAGCATAATAACAGGCGATACAAAAGTTGTTGATAAGGGAAAAGGAGATGGCATTTATATTAATACCTCAGGAATTGGTTATATACCTGATGGTATTGATTTAGGCATTCACAAAGTAAAGTCTGGAGATAAGGTAATAGTTAGTGATATGATTGGCAGGCATGGTATAGCAGTCCTTGCTGAGAGAAATGGACTTTCATTTGAACCTCCAGTAATAAGTGATACTACTTCTCTGAATAAACTTACAGCATCTATCCTTGATATAAAAGGTGCAATCAAGATGATGAGAGATCCAACAAGAGGTGGTGTGGCTACCACACTCAAAGAAATAGCCCTTCAAAGCAGATTGAATATTGAAATTGACGAAAGATTACTTCCTATCCCCCCTGCAGTCAATGGTGCTTGTGAGTTACTTGGACTTGATCCTCTTTATGTTGCAAATGAGGGTTTATTAATAGCAATAGTTGATAGTAAAAAGGCTAATGAAGTCATTGAGGTAATGCGAAGGCAAAAGATTAGCAAAAATGCAACTATTATTGGTGAGGTATTAGAACCACAAAAAAATAAAGATTCCCTTGTGATAATGAATACTACTATAGGTGGACGAAGGGTCATTGATATGCTTACAGGTGAGCAATTAACAAGGATATGTTAGTTGTAACGAAAAGCAATCCTTAAATCCTGTCTGAAATAAATTTTAAGTGTCTTTGTGTAATTAGTGGGTAGTTTTCTGCATTTTTATATCTAAAGCAACATAGATGTAAGTATTTTAAGACTCCTCATCTCTGAGACCGTAAGCCTCCTTTGGAACACAAAAATCTTATTTTTGTCCAAACCACTCATAAAAATATCAAGTCTCTCCTCTGATCAATCCACTCCGTCATACCAGATAGGCCATCTCCTCTGTAAATCGCTCAACACTATTCTTAGTTTCGTAAAAATACCTCCTTATAAAGGTCCTTTTCCACTTATTTGAAGCCATGTTATACTGATTCAAGCTTATCAATTTGCCCACTCTCTTTCACTATGAGCTAGTTTTAATAACACTCAGAATAACACCTACAAAAAAACAATCTAATACCTACAATATTGTAGTATCATACAAAATTGTAGTCCTAAATCTAACTTAATAAAAGCCTAATTCATTTTATATCAATAAGATATAGATTGGCATATTATTTGTGCATTAAATAAGTATGTCAACTTTAAGAGATAAGATTAAGTCCCTTGAAAAAGATGAAATAAGCAGTGCCCTCTCTGAATGCAACTGGGTCATGGCTAAGGCAGCTCGAAAATTAGGTATAACAGAGAGAATGATAGGTTATAAAATCAAAAAATATGGATTACGAAAGGAGGATGTTATAGGGAAAGAAAATGTCTGCAAAGAAAACAAAGATGGTAGTGAACAAAACTAAAAACTAAAAATTAATAGGAGGAATTAATTATGAAAAGGTCTTTTGTTGTTAGTTCATTGATTGTATTTGTAATGTCGTTGGTATTTTCAACAGTAGCAATGGCAGAGGCTCCCAAAGTCACAGGAAGTGCATCAGTTGATTTTATGAGTAATTATGTATGGAGAGGTATCAAACTTAGCAAGGATTTTGTCATTCAACCATCAGTAACTGTATCTTATAGTGGGTTTAGTATGAATATGTGGTCAAACCTTGATACAAATTATTATTTAAGAGAAATAACAGGTAGAAAGTTCAAAAGCACAGAGACAGATATTACATTGAACTACACTCATTCATTCGACAAGCTCAGCTTGACAGGTGGATTTATCTATTATGCCTTAGAGAGCGCATCTGATACACAGGAATTATATATCAGTGCATCTTATGATGTTCTGTTGAAACCTACTCTTACATTCTATTATGACATCAAAGAGGGTAAGGGTGGTTACCTGACTGCAAGCATTGGACATTCCTTTGATTTGGCAAAGGATGTGCCTCTTAATCTTGGTGCAGCTGTAGGTTATAACATGAAAAATAAGGTAATGAGTTATGAAGCTTACACAGGCAAAAACTTTAATAATTTCTATAATGCAGAACTCTCTGCATCAGTTTCAGTACCAGTAACAAAACAAATTAGCATTACACCAAAAGTTGCTTATTCCTTTGCCCTTTCAAATGATTCAAAGACAGCAATTAGCGCAATGGATGTAAGTGGCAAAGATAAGAAAAATATATTTTATGGTGGACTAAATCTTTCTTTCAATTTTTAATAGGGAATTATTTTTAACATAATTCCAAACCCTCCTTCCTTTAGGCAGTCTCGATATATGACTTTGTCATTGTCAAGACTGCCAATTTTTAAGAGGAAGAGACAAGTAAATTCAATAAAATTAGGAGGTAAATAGAAATGAAAAAGACTTTTGCCCTAACAGTTTTAATTATCATGTTGCTCAGCTTCAATATCTTTGCTGAAGAAAAGGCAGTTACAGCCCCAGGGTCTGCTGAGGCACCTGCAGTTACAGCACCTGCTCCTGCATCGACTGCACCTGCTGAAGCCACCCCCAAGTTAGATAGCGGTGATACAGCATGGTTACTAATGTCTTCTGCTCTTGTTATGTTGATGACCTTACCAGGACTTGCTCTTTTTTATGGTGGTATTGCAAAGAGAAAAGATATGCTAAACACTATTGCAATGTCTTTTATTGCCTATGCAATTGTGAGTGTTCTGTGGGTTATTTATGGTTATTCCTTTGCATTTAATGGAGATATTTTAGGTATTATTGGTAATGCAGATAAACTTATTCTTGCAGGTGTAGGCGTAGGAAGCATTAATGAGGCTGCTGCTACCATACCTGAATTTGTATTTATTATGTTTCAATGCACCTTTGCAGCTATCACAGTAGCCCTTGCAAGTGGTTCATTTATTGAGAGGATAAAGTTTTCAGCTTGGGTTCTTTTCTGTATATTATGGGTAACTTTTTCTTATGTTCCCATTGCGCACTGGGTTTGGGGTGGTGGTATGCTTGGGAAGATGGGTGCCCTTGACTTTGCTGGTGGGACAGTTGTTCATATTAACGCTGGTATTGCAGCATTAGTAGGATGTTTAATACTTGGAAAGAGGAGAGAGGCAACACTTATACCAAATAACCTGCCTTTTGTTGTCGCAGGTGCAGGATTACTATGGTTTGGATGGTTTGGATTTAATGGTGGGTCTGCAGTAGCTTCAAATGGTCTTGCAGGGGCTGCCTTTTTAAATACCAATGTGGCAACAGCAATGGCAACTGTGTCATGGATGATTGTTGAATGGATTTATTCGAAGAAACCTACTGTCCTTGGTTTTGCATCAGGAGCAGTAGCAGGACTTGTTGCAATTACTCCAGCAGCAGGATTTGTAAATATTACAGGTGCAATTTTTATTGGTTTACTTGCTGGTATTATTCCATTTTTTGCAGTGGCAGTTATAAAACACAAGATAGGATATGATGACAGTCTTGATGTATTTGGAATTCATGGTGTAAGTGGTATTCTTGGTGCAGTTCTAACAGGTGTCTTTGCTGACCCATCAATCAATGAGGCAGGCAAAGGATTGTTATACGGTAATGCAGGTCAATTAATGACACAGATTATAGCAGTAGCGATAACTATTGTGTATGTTGCAATTGTAACAGCTATAATATTTATGATTATAAAGGCTGTGGTTGGTTTAAGGGTAGATACAGAAGAAGAAATAACTGGTCTTGACGAGAGTCAGCATGGAGAAAGGGCTTATAATACTTAATCAATAGGAGGCTTTTATGAAAAAAATTGAGGCAATAATTAAACCCTTTAAACTTGATGAAGTAAAGGATGCCCTCAATGCTATGGGTATAAAGGGTATGACTGTGACAGAAGTAAAGGGTTTTGGCAGACAAAAAGGGCATGTTGAATTATACAGGGGTGCTGAATATGACATTGCCTTTTTACCAAAGATCAAGCTTGAGATTGCAGTTGCAGATAATATGGTTGATAGTGTGGTATCTACCATACAGTCAAAGGCAAATTCTGGTAAAATTGGTGATGGCAAGATTTTCATTTATCCGATTGAAGAGATCATAAGGATTAGAACAGGAGAAAAAGGAGAGTCTGCCCTCTAAAAAACATTTGCCAATGGGGATAGAAGGATATTTTCTATCCCTTCAATTACTATGCCTAACCCTTTTAATTTACCCTTGTCTCCCATTCTTCTCATCCAATTTCCAGCCGCCATATTAGAATCAGGTATGTTGCTATACTCTATCATCCTCATCAACATTTAATCACTTTTGAGATCCCTTAAATCCTCAAAAGTCCTGCTCCCCACCCTGTAATATCAAAACCATGCTGTTTACAAATATTAAAGGCTTGAAGCCTCTGTTGCTGGGGTTAATGCTTGTCCACTACTTCTCTTAATCCTAATATTCAACAGATTATGCTAATCCGCTCCGTGCTGTCACTATTTCTTTTGTCAATTCCAGCTTGAGGGAAATATCATTTTTTTACCCCCTTTGTGGTTTTTTATTTAATCAGACAAATGATATTTATACCATTTTAAACCCTTTAACAAGAAAGGGGGCGTCTCTATTACTTCTATCTCTGGTCTTCAAAGTTCAATAGGC
The DNA here is from genome assembly GCA_013349595.1 of Nitrospirota bacterium. Lineage (GTDB taxonomy): Bacteria > Nitrospirota > Thermodesulfovibrionia > Thermodesulfovibrionales > Dissulfurispiraceae > DUZI01. Next base: position 492 of record DUZI01000115.1, on the reverse strand, counting down.
TATATAACCCCTGCTAACAAGCTTACTGGTAGGGCTTATTTGCAGAGTATGATCAAAAGTTTTAGGCTAAAAAGCAGCAAGGGAAAATTAAACGGCAGAATAATTATTAGCAAAGAGGAGAGCTTTGCTCTCCCTTAACTCATGTGGTATGAAAGTCCATTCCCAAAATCAGCGATAGAATTGAGAACTTAATAGAATCAACTAGGAAGGGTTGGTGAGGAATTTTGAGAAACTTTAGCAAAAGACATTACATTATAAAGATTCCGAAACAGCCCTTAAAATAGTGATAATAAGGGCTGTTTCAGGATTTTTATAATCGACAGATTTTATTTATAATTTTTGATTTATACATTTAAAACAATGCCTTATGACAAAGGCCCCCTAGGAGCTTTTTTTTATAAGGTGTCGTATAAAAATCCTTCACCAGCCCTTCCTATCTTACTTGCTAATTTTATTAAGCCTTTTAGTTCTATCGCCGTTTTTGGGTATTTT
>DUZI01000185.1 GCA_013349595.1 Nitrospirota bacterium | reverse complement strand
TTTTTCCTTAGCCATTAGAGAAGGATTAGTTGTTACCCCATCAATAACCCCTAAAGATACTGCCTTTTTAATCTCCTCTAAATTTGCTGTATCAATAAATATCTTCATCTTATAGCCTCCTTTTTAGGTTTGACAACGACTCAATTATATCACAAAACATTTTTATGTAGGTAGCATATTAACTAACCCATAATCAGCAATAGAACTAAAAAGCATAGTAAAATCAGCAAGTAAGATAGTAAGGGCTGGTGTGGAATTTTTATACGACACCTTATAAAAAAAGCTCCTAGTGCTTTGTCATAAGGCATTGTTTTAAATGTATAAATCAAAATTATAAATAAAATTTGTCGATTATAAAAATCCTGAAACAGCCCTTCCTAAGCGCTATTTTAAGGGATTCACAAAAAACTTGTTAGTATACACGAAATATGGTATATTTTTTTAAAAATCAGGGGCAATTTTATGGAATATAATAATTTATCAAGAGACGAACTAATTTTAGAATTAAACCGGTTTAAAAGCCTCTTTGAAGACTGCTTGCGAAAATCAAATAATGATATGAGACATGAACTGCGTCTCGATGCACTTTTTAGACTGATTCACATGAATGACAAAGATTACAATGAGGTGATGGACTTTGGGCTTGATGAGGCTATCAAACTAACAAATAGTAAGATTGGATATATATTTTACTACAATGAAGATACTTGTCAATTTAAGATTTATTCTTGGTCTAAAGATGTTATGGAACAATGTAGAATTATGGAAAAACAGACCATTTATGAGTTAGACAAGATAGGTCTATGGGGTGAGGTCGTAAGACAAAGAAAACCTATAATCACCAATGATTATTACGAGCCTAATCCATACAAAAAAGGTTACCCCGAAGGGCATGTAGAGATTATAAGGCATATGAGTATCCCAATTTTTAGGAAGAATAAAATAGTTGCTGTTATTGGTGTGGGAAATAAAGAAAGCCATTATACAGAAACGGATGTAGAACAGCTATGGCTTTTTATGGATGGATTGTGGAATATTTTAGAAAAAAAACAGATTGAAAAGGCTTTAAGAAAAAGTGAAGACAAATTCAGGACCATTGCTAATTTTACTCATGACTGGGAATATTGGGAAATGCCTGACGGTCAAATAGAGTATTGTTCACCCTCTTGTAAACAAATTACAGGCTATAGCCCTGATGAGTTTACTAACAAAGGGTCTCTCTTAAAAGAAATAGTTCATCCTGAAGATAAAGACCTTTACAACAATCACCTCAAGTCAGTTCACCTCAGTAAAGACTTTGAAAGTGAACTTCAATTTAGGATTTTAAGAAAAGATGGAGAGTTTAGATGGATCGGTCATGTATGTAAGCCTGTCTTTGATATGAATGGTAGTTTTAATGGCAGAAGAATATCAAACAGAGACATAACTGAAAGGAAAAATAAGGAGATTGAAATAATAAAATCGCAAGAGCAAATTGGCAGGCTTAATAAAAATATACTGAAAATGCTCAAGGTAATGTCTCACGACATAAGGAGTCCTTTAATTGCTGTATCAGCCACCTTAAAACTACTTTTAAGGGGAACTTATGGTCAACTTGATGAAGGAGTTTATCATACCGTTAATGACCTTTTCTTTAGATTAAATCATATAATTGGATTTGCAGAAGACTGTCTTGCTAAGGCTCAGGCAGTTGATTGTGAACTGCATTTTGAGAAAAATGAAATTGATTTAAGAAATGAAGTAATTGAGCCAGTTCTTATGGAGTTTATCCCTCAAATAGAGGACAAGGGTATTTTCATAGACAACAGACTTGGTGCTATTCCTACTGGCAGTATAAGAGTTAATGCAAATAAAATGTGGCTAAAGGTTGTTTATAGAAATCTATTCAGTAATGCTATTAAATATGGTGGCCATGGTTGTACTATCGCTTTTGGATATGAAGACCATGGTAATTACTATCGTTTTAATGTTTACAATACAGGCATTCCAATCCCTGAAAATAAGAGAGACATCCTTTTTACAAAATTTGGCAGGATTTCTCAAGAAAGTGAAATGTCTCAAGAAGGCATAGGAATGGGTCTATATATGACTAAAGAAATAATCACAGAACATGGCGGTACCATTTGGTATGAACCCCGTCCCTTTGGTAATGACTTTATTTTTACATTGCCTAAATAGATTTCCTCTTGACAAGAATATTCTTTTTGAATTCTCCGTTAAAAGTGTGGTTGAGGGGGCATATTAAAAACTTTTTTATTTTTTATGCCATTTTTTACTATCGCCCTATGTTCATCTTTGTATCAAGTTAATGATATTAACTGAAGATAAGTTTTTAATATTTTTGTGTAATGTGTTACCTTGTGTGTCTATTGTTAGTACAGCAGGAAAATCTTCTACCTCAAAAGCCCACATTGCTTCTATATCTGAAAACTCATCAATCTTATATCCACCAATTACTTTTTTAATCCTATTGGCAAGATAAACAGCAGATCCGCTTATTGTATTTAAATATATACACTTACATTCCTGCATAGCTTTTATTGTATTGATACCCATTCCACCTTTACCAATTATTGCCTTAATGTTGTATGTTCTAATCACCTCAGGTTGATATAAATCGACTCTACTACTTGTTGATGGTCCAGCAGACAAGACTGAGTAGTTATCGTCGTGTTTTTTTAACAAAGGTCCGCAATGATAAATAACACCTCCTTGGAGGTCAAAGGGCATGCTGCTGATAGGGGGTTTTTCGTTGGCAAGATAACGGTGAACCTTATATCTACCAGTAAAGATAATTCCATTTATAAAAACCATTTCTCCTAATTTAAGGGATAATATGTCTTCAGTGTTTAAAGGTGTATTTAGTCTTACCATATAAGTCTTCCTCTCCTCATCGCCCAACAACTAAAAGAAATATCAACAATATATGAAGCTGGATGCCTCGCAGCTAAGGCAATTTTAAGTCCCATTGCAGTATTATTACCACCAAAACCAGCTACACCTATACCAATTCTGTTAATCTCTTGTAATAAGTCTTTTTCAAAGGTATTTAATTCTGCAATAGGATTTTCATCATTGATACGACGCATTAGTTGTCTCTTTGAAAGAAAGGCAGTTTGTTCTTTTGAACCACCAACTGCTACTCCAATATAGTATGGCGGACATGCCTTCCCTTGTGCCTTGAAAATTGCATCAAAAATACACTTTCTTGCCCCCTCTAAATTTCGTTCAGCAATAAACTCTTTACCATCAATATTGATTAATGCTGGTAATTTGTAGGTCTGACCGATATTTTCAGAACCGCCTCCCAATAATAAAAGTTCAACATTAAAGTGTTCCTCTTCGGTCTCATCAATATGTATCAAGGGGAATAAAAAACCTGTGTTATCACCAGTATTATTATCTGTCAAGGTATCAATTGCATTCGTTCTAAGTGGTATTTTTCTTGTTGCAATACGAGTAGCATCATTAATGACTTCCATTATTAAGGACTGACTTAAACCCCTTGGTGTCTTAACATAGAATACTGGAAATCCTGTATCCTGACAGATAGGTCTTGAAGATGTCCTTGCAAAGGAAATATTTTTTAAAATTATCTCAAGGGCAGTTCTTGAAATCTGATTGGTCTCATTTTCATAAGCCTTTTTGAGTGCCTCCTCAACATCATTAGGTATGGATGTAGCAACTTTTCTATACAATTCTACGACACCATCTCTTAATTTGAGCAACTTTTAACCTCCGGAAAAATCGTTATTAAAGAATAAACAAATTAAAAGAGACTGTCAACAATAATCTTAATCCCAAAATCGGTGATAGAACTGAGAACTTAATAAAATCAAGTAGGAAGGGTTGGTGAGGAATTTTTATACGACACCTTATAAAAAAAAGTTCCTAGGGCTTTGTCATAAGGCATTTCATTATAATGAATAAAGCAAAATTAAAATGAATTTATCGATTATAAAAAGCCTGAAACAGCCCTTCCTAAGCGCTATTTTGGGTTTAATTACTGTTTAGACATTTTGTAAACAAAGGCAAGAATTTCTGCAACTGCACGGTATAATTCTGGAGGGATTTCTTGATAGAGATCAAGGGTTGATAGTATCTCAACGAGTTGAGGATCTTCTTTTAATGGTACCTTATATTCTTTGGCAATAGATATTATCTTCTCAGCCATCTTACCGCTTCCCTTAGCAACTATCTTTGGTGCCTGATCTTGTTCTGGTTTATATTTAAGTGCAGTAGCTTTTATTCTTTTATCAGTCATATTGAAATACTTAATCCTCCATTTTCTAAGGTAAGTTCTTCAATTTCTTCAAAGGCTTCTTTGTTATCAAAATCAAATACCTTTGCTGACTTCAAATTCATCCCTTTTGATTTAAATGCTTCTTCTAATAGTATTATGTTGGAGGCTAGTTTATCTTGAAAATCTTTATTTTTCACCCTCATTGATACAAAAAAGTCTTTTCCATACTGCATAACAATAATTCCTAATTTTCCATTTTCATTCAGATCAAGGTTGATAGTGCATGAAAAGGATTGCAAATTTCCCCTTTTACCTTTTTTGAAGGATATATCACCATTTTTGAGATTATCCCACTCTATTGGAAGAAAAGTATAGAAGGAATTTGTTGCCTTAGATAGGGCTTGAAAAGTCTCGATGTCTTTTAATAGATTATCAATCTTATGTAAAGATGTATCAATTGAAGAAATCTTTGCATTAATTTGGGCTATCTCAGATTTGTTATTCTTCAACTGAGGCAAAAATTCTTCGAGTTTACTTTTATAGTCCTGCATATCTTGTTTAAGCTGTAAAAGTTTTGCCTTTAGGTCATGGCTTAATTGAGGCACTTCGTTTGATAAGTTTTGTCCCTTTTGTATTGCTTTGTTATCTTCTGGCCTTTGCAAAGTCAAACCTTTAGGTTCTTCTTTTGCACCCTTTAACACAGAAGGACTGTTTATCAGTTCGTTATTACTATTAAAAATAGTATTAAATGTCTTTTTAATATCATCAAAATTAGGCAATGGACCAGTTTGAGCGAGGTGTTTTAACTTTGCCTCAAGAGCAACGCCAGAGTCTTGAATTGCACCTTTAAGTGACGAGTTGAGGATTTGTTCAATATTTAGAGACAATTCTTTTTTGATGTTATTGAAGCTCTTTGATTGAAGCATTTCTGGGTTGATGTCTTTTAATATTTCTGAAAGCCTTGATTGTATGTTTTGACCTGTAAGTTTGAGACTATTTTGTAAAAGTTCCTGTAATTGTACTCTTGTATCTTTTGAAAGTCTCTGGATATCTGTGGGTAAAGACTTTAATATTTCCGAATTTAGTTCTTGAAGACGGATATTTTTACTGATTAATACGTTCTGTTCTGCTTTTAGGGATTTAACCTGTTCAATAAGTCCTTGTAATTCTTTCAGTAATGGCATTAAAAATGGTCTTTTGCCATCACTTGTTATAGGTGATAAGTTATTTTGATTTTCAATTTGTTCATCTTGACTAAGTCCAATGAATTGTAATTTTAAATCTTTACCTTCTACAGGTAGCTCTGTAACCTTGAAAAAAGCACTTTGCCCCTGTTGTAAAGGCACCTGAGACTTTGCAGTTAGTTGCTCACCTTTTAATTTTAGTTTTAAGGCACCAGAAGGAAGTATTTCCATTACTTGTGCTTTTACTATCTCAGCGAGTTTGAGAGATATCTCCTGTCCTGCAGGTCTTTCAATAGTAAGCAAACCACCTTGAATGTCTGTAACCCTAAAGTTAATCATCTTTATCCTTATAAAATTTTATTTTTTATATTTATCGTAAATTGAATGTAATTGTTTATATTGTTTGACTGTTAATATCCTTAAAATAGCGCTTAGGAAGGGCTGTTTCAGGCTTTTTATAATCGACAGATTTTATTTAATTTTGCTTTATTCATTAT
>DUZI01000103.1 GCA_013349595.1 Nitrospirota bacterium | reverse complement strand
TAAAGTGTATAATCATCTGGCAAGACAAACACATACTTGGCATTAAATTTGTTGAGAACTTCGATACTTCCTTTTACATCAAAAAGAACCTTTTAAAGCCAAAAGAAGAAAATTTTCTCCCTGATATTCCTCTTAGCTATCTTGATATTTCCAAATATACGCAGTATGACTTTTTAACGCCTCTAACAAATCTAATGGCAGAATTAGAGAGTGAAGACACAAATATTTCAAGACTTAAAATTTATATAAATAATCTCCATACTGTAAGACAAAGAATTATCAAAGATGAAGAAATGGCAGAAGAAAAAAGAAAAAAATTAAAAAAAGATGATGAACCACCAGTCCCACAAACAGGTAAAAATATGCCTGATTTAAAAGAAACACTACTTTTAAAGGCTACATCAGGAAGGGCTATTGATATTGAATCTGCGAATATTGATTTAGCAATAGCAAGGCTTGGAATTGATAATGTCAAGAGATATTCAAGTGATTTTGTAAAAAAGAACCTATCAAAATTTGAAATCAACATTGTTGGATTTAGAAACTATCAACTCTTTAATGTTTTAAAGACTGTGATGTTTAAAAAGATTGCACCATTTTTTGGTTATAAAAACGAGTATGGAGAAGGTAGTTCTCTGCTCTCTCTTGAGACCACAGCAGTAAAAATACTAACTCAAAAAAGGGAAAAGGAACTCAGCACATATTACACAAATCCGACAAGGCTTTATTCAGACATTTCAAGAATCTATGAACAGATAATTTTTGGACAGGATTTTTTGCAAGTAACTAAGACTTATTTTGATAAAGTTGTTGGGATATTTCAAAATATTTTGGATGGTTATTTAATTGCCCATCAAACTCTAAATCCTCAATATATGATGCAAAAAAATATTAAGCTCATACTGAATAAAAACAAGTTGATTTATGGTTTTGTGACTTATCTTACAATGCTTGGGTCGACTTTTATTATTGAAAATGATAGAGAGGCAGGTGTAATGTTTATAAAAAGGCTTCTGAGAACAGGCATTGAAGATGAAAAGGTTATGGAATTTATAAATGAGGTTATTACAGATACAAACATCATAGCCTCTGATATGGGTTTAAAAGGTAGTCTAAGAACTATGTCCTTACCAATCACTGGATTTAAGCTTGAAAATTTTATCCCTCAAGAGACCTATTATGACTATTTGATTAACGCTTTTAGAAAGTTTAATATCCATCTCGGGACAAGGATGGTCTTAAGATATGATGATGATGCTTATTGTCACTATCTTTTAAATAAGTTCATTAATATAAATCATTTTGGACTTGATAATAAAATATTCACTGTAATCCCCTGTGAAAACCTTGGAGAGAAGGAGATATTTCTTGAGGATATATCTAATTTTGACCTGGTAATTTTTAAGAATATCAATAAATTACCCTTTATGCACATCAAATCATTTATGCGACTTTGGGCTAATCACGATGGAAAAATTATAGCAACTATGAGCGGTGATGCAGTCCCTGATTTTGATTCACCTGATTTATATAAAATGGTAAAAAATCATATTGTTGATTTTCCATCTGCCTTCAGGAGTGTTAATGTTCATAAAAAAATGATAATACATTCATTAAATAGGCTGAAACCTTTTATACACAAAACAGAATTTGATCCAAACCCTTATTTAAAAGATGTCTCTACCTCCTACTTTATTATCTCAAATGAACTATTCTACAATCCACCTTTTATGTATACATAGGAAGTACAAAAATCTTCAATATTTCAGCTTAAAAGTAATAGCTCTTTTTTTACACCCCTTACTAATTCATCCCAATCTCCAATTGATGTTTGTCTAAAAAGCCTCATTGTAGGATACCATGGACTATCATTACGATCTAACAACCATCTCCAGTCTCCATCATAATGAAGTAAGACCCATACTGGTTTGTTTAGGGCGCCTGCAAGGTGAGCTATAGAGGTATCTATAGTGATTATCAAATCAAGATTCATCATAATTGCAGATGTGTCAGCAAAGTCAGTTACATCATTCATCAGGTCAACAATGTTGTATCTGCCCTGCAATTCTTTTAGCTCTTCTTGTGCAGGTCCTTTTTGAAGGCTAAAATATCCAAGCCCTTTTATTTCAAAGAGTGGAGTCAATTTCTCTAAAGGGCAAGACTTATGGATTGGATTAATACCACTCCATGCAAAGCCAATATTTTTTTTAACAATATAAGGCTGCATCAGACTTTGCCATTTTTTTATTAAATCTTCTTGAACAGAAATATAGGGAGTTTCATGTGGTATATTTTCAATAACTGTTTTAAATTTGAAAGGCAGGGTCAAGATAGAGCAATGATATTCAAAGGGAGGTAACGGATAACCCCTTGTAATTACTTCATCAACTCCATCGACTCCTTTAAAAAGCCTGTTTAAAGGTGATAGACATTCAGTTATTACCTTTACATATTTGTTCTTCTTAAGCATCTTAGCATATCTAATAAACTGTATGGCATCACCAAACCCCTGTTCATCGTATATTAATATTACTTTATTTGTTAGATCCTCTCCTTGCCATTCTGGTTTGGTAAAGTCTCTCTTATATGGTTCATAGACTGTTAATTTTTTTCGCCATTCATAATGTTCCCAGCCTTTTGTAAAATCACCGTGAAGTAAAAGCAAAAGGGCAAGATTCCAGTGAGCCTCTGCGTAATTATTATTAATTTCAATAGCCTTTTGGTAGCAATGTATTGCTGATTTAAAGTCGAAGATTTCTTTATAGACCAATCCCATATTGAAATAGGCTCCAAAGTGGTCTGGTTTTATAGATATTGCCTTTTTTAGATATTGAAGGGATAATTCAAATTGCCCCATCTCTTTATAACAATTCCCAATGTTATTGTAGGCATCAGAGGAATTGGCATCAACCTTTAAGACATTATTAAATACAGATATAGCTTCTTCATATCGTTTATTACTCTTAAGATGATTACCAAGTTGTATCCATCCATCTTTGAAGTCTGGTTTTAACGAGACTACCTTTTGATATAATTCAATTGCCTTTTGAGTATCGCCATTTCTACTGTGCAAATTAGCAAGATTGAAGTAATAGCGATAATTATTTTTATCAAGCTGAATCGCCCTTTTAAAACAACCTTCAGCAGTCTTACTGTTTTGTAGGGCTTCAAAGGTAAGTCCAAGAAGGTTTAGGCTCTCTGGGTCTTTAGGATTTATCTTTAAGGCTCTATTAAGAAATTCAAGGGTTCTATCAAATTGTTTTGCTGAGTAAAAAATTTGGGACAGGTTAAATAATATCTGATGATTATATGGGTCATCCTGCAATATTTCCTCATATAATTGTCTTGCCTTTTGTATTTCACCTGTTAGTTGAAGACACAGGGTAAAATTTTTTTTTATTTCTAAAGAGTCTGGTTTGTTAATCAATGCCTTTTCATAAAAAGGCAAGGCACTTTTAGGACCGTCAACTGTGTAAATTATGTTTGCATAATTGTTTAAAATTTCAGGATGGTTGGGGATTAAAACAAGGGCATTTTCAAGATAATGGAGGGCCTCATTTGTTTCTCCTAATTCTATCAGTGTAGCTGAGAGGTCTAAGATTGCCTCAACAAAAAGTGGGTATGCCGCAAGGGCTCTTTTGTAGTATTTAATTGATTCCCTTAATAAGCCTTGTTTGTATTTTTCTCCTGCCTTGATAAAAAATTCATAGGCATGATTTGTTACATTATTTTGCATCTTTTAGCCTTCTCTCCAATTCAGCCTTAACTCTATTTATCACATCTTTCCAGTCACCAGGACTTTTTTGTTTTAATATCTTAACTGTAGGATACCAAATGGTTCTTTCTTCATCGTCAAACCATCTCCATTCTGAATCAAAAGGCAATAATAACCAAGTCTCTATACCTATTGTTGCTGCAAGATGAACAGGTGCACTGTCTATGGAGATTACTAAATCAAGGTTCATCATAAAAGATGCTGTATCATAAAAATCAGTGAATTCACTTGAATAATCATAAATGCAAAAAGGATAGGGAGTTTTGTCTGTTTTTTGGACAATAAAAAATAAGATACCATCTAATTTACATAATTCTGACAAGACATTTATAGGGATGGAGTTCTTTTCAGTATAAGACATACCCTTTTTGCTTTCATATGAGATTCCAATTTTTATCCCTTTTTTTTCATCAAAGTGCGAGTTCCATCTATAAATATCTTTCTCATCTATCTTAAAATATGGCACAGTGCAAGATAATTGCTCTTCACTATCAATTTCTAAGTAAAGAGGAAGGCTCATTAGCGGACAAATATAATCAACAGACAGCTCAAAATCAACACCCCTTTTAAAAACCTTTATGTCATTATCAAAAGACCTGATAAGTCTGAATAATTCTTTTCTGCAAAGCACATTGACCCTTGCCCCAAGATTTTTAAGAAATCTGATAAACCTAATAAACTGTATTGTATCACCAAAACCTTGTTCATCATATATGAGAATACCTTTATCCTTTAAGTCTTGCCCCTTCCATTCAAGCAATCCAAAATCATTAAAACAATCCTTTACTTCTTTGAGGTTTCTACGCCACTCGTAGTCCCTCCAACCATTTAGAAAATCTCTATTCCTTAAGGCTTGTAATGCCTTGTCCCATTTAGCATGGGCGTGCACATAGGTAATTTCTTCTTCGATGCAATCAGGTAGTCTTAACCCCCTCAAATCTGCAAGTTTCATTAAAATCTCTCTTAAAACATTAGACCAATTGTCAATCTCACTTTGCCTGAAGATTGTCATACTTGGATACCAAGGTGTGTCTGATCTGTCAAGTAGCCAGCGCCAGTCTGAAATATAGTGAAGCATTAACCAGACAGGCTTACCAAGTGCGCCTGCAAGGTGTGCGACAGATGTATCGATGGTTATGATTAGGTCAAGATTTTCAATAAGCCCTGCAGTGTGATGAAAATCTAATAGTTCTTTTGAAAAATCATGTATTCTTTTTTCTGTTTCATTGATGTTATCTCGATGAATGCTTACAAATTCAATCTCATTTAATGTTGTAATAATATTTATAAATCTCTTATCAACTGAACGATAATAACCTCTTTTATTGTCTTTACTTCCATGCCAGATGAGACCAACCTTAAACCTTTTGTTATTACCCAATAATGATTTAAACCTTTCAATCATCTCTTGTGAGGCTTTCAAATAAGGCACTTGCTGGGGGATATTATTTAAATTGGTATTAAATAGCCTTGGTAAATCAAGCAAAGGACAGTAACAGTCAAAGTCTTCTTCTTGTATATCCTTTAAAGTTACAACCTTTATGTCTTTAAAAGAAAAACTAAAAAGACTTTTTAACTCATCAGGACAGGCTAATATTACACTAATATTTTTCTGCAATATTAAATTTACATATCTGACAAACTGTATGTTATCTCCAAAGCCTTGCTCACCAAAGATTAGAAGCCTTTTATTGTCACTTCCGTCCCAAAAAGGCTTATTAGTAACAGGAGGTTTAAAATTTGGAAGCCTCCATCGCCATTTATACTCTTGCCAACCTTGCTGAAAATTACCAAGTAATAGTAATGACAGAGCAAGATTAAAATGGGCTTCGGCAAAATCAGGTTTTATTGATAAGGATTTTTTATAATTGCTTATAGCCTCATTAACAAGACCCTTAAAGAAAAAACAGACCCCAAGATTTGAATATGCCTCGTGATATTGTGGATTGAAATAAATTGCCTTTTGAAAATACTTGATTGCCTGATCATAATTAGTCAACTCTAAATAGATATTGGCAATATTGTAATTGGCTTGATGGATAGAAGGGTCAATTTGGAATACCCTTTTGTAAAGATTAATTGCCTCCCTTAGGAATGACTTTTGTTTATACACATTAGCAAGGTTATAGAGGGCATCTGGATAGTCATTCTTTATCTT
>DUZI01000129.1 GCA_013349595.1 Nitrospirota bacterium | reverse complement strand
TGTCATTTTTTAAGCCCTTTAATGCCATGATGAATTTGAGATATAAGAGTGAGTCAAGGAAATGTTTATTAATAATATCCCTTTCATCGGTGATTGCAGTGAGATTATATGTTTTGTTCCATCGTAAAAGTTCCCTCAGATATGTCTCAAACAGGGTGATTTTATAAATATCTGGCTCAATGTCTAAAGATTTAAGGCCTTCTATGAGGACTTCTCTCGCCAATATCTTTCTACCGCTACGAGTATTATTGAAAGTGCTGCTGGGGTTATACCAGGTATCCTGCTTGCCTGTCCAATATTTTGGGGTCTTACTTGGGTGAGTTTTTCAACTACCTCACGGGAAAGACCTGGAATACCTTGATAGATAAAATCATTTGGTATTTTTTTTTGTTCAAGAGACCTCATTTTATGAGCAAGTTCCTGTTGTTTTTTTATGTATCCTTCATATTTAACATTGATTTGGACAAGGTCCTTTATATCTTTTGGTAGATTTTGAGGTGAGAGATTTTCTATAAAATCATAATCTATCTCCGGTCTTTTCAATAATTTCTCAAGTGTAGTAGCCTCATCAATAGGTGATGTGTTAATCAAAATTAGTTTTTCATTAATCTCTGCAGAGGGGAATACCCTTGTGTTTTTTAATCTCATCATCTCCTTATGAACTTTTTCGTATCTGTCGATATATTTTTCAAAAACATCTCTATCAAGGAGACCAATTTGCATTCCCTTTTTCATAAGTCTATCATCTGCATTGTCATGCCTAAGCAAAAGCCTATATTCAGCCCTTGAGGTGAACATCCTGTAAGGTTCATTAGTCCCCTTTGTAACAAGGTCATCAATCAGTACGCCTATATATGCCTCATCTCTCATTAGTATTAAGGGTTCTTTGCCAAGTATTTTAAGAGATGCATTAATACCTGCCATCAATCCCTGTGCACCTGCCTCCTCATAACCAGAGGTGCCATTAATCTGCCCAGCCAGGTATAGACCTTTTACAATCTTTGTCTCAAGGGTATGATTAAGTTGAGTAGGAAAGACAAAGTCATACTCAATAGCATATGCAGGTCTCATTATCTCAGCAGAGTGAAGACCTGTTATGCTTCTTACAATCTTTAACTGAACATCATATGGCAGACTTGTAGATATGCCATTAGCATAATATTCTTTTGTATCCAGTCCCTCTGGCTCAAGAAAGACCTGATGTCTGTCTTTGTCTTGAAATTTCATTACCTTATCTTCAATAGATGGACAATATCTTGGACCAATTCCTTTTATGACACCACCATAAAGGGGTGAACGGTCAAGATTTGCCCTTATAATCACATGGACGCTGCTATTTGTATAAGTGATAAAACAAGGAAGTTGAGGGTTTGTTATTTTCTCTGTACTGTAAGAAAAAGGCACTGGGGGATCATCACCATATTGCGGTTCAAGTTGACTGAAATCAATACTCTTGGCGTCAATCCTTGGTGGTGTGCCTGTCTTAAGCCTTCCTAAATTTAATCCAATTCCGGCGAGAGAATCTGACAATCCCAATGAGGCAAATTCCCCTGCCCTGCCTGCACTAAATCTTTCAAGACCAATATGTATGAGTCCCTTTAAAAATGTCCCTGTTGTGACAATCACCGCCCTTGCGCCATAGAAAACATTTAAGTTGTTGATAACTCCCTTTACCTGATTAGCTTCAACTATAATCTTTTCAACAATGGATTGCTTTATAGTCAGATTTGCCTGCTGCTCAAGGGTTTTTCTCATGTGTAACTTATAAAGTCCCCTGTCTGCCTGAGACCTTAATGCCCACACTGCAGGACCTTTTGAAAGGTTTAACATCCTAAATTGAATACCTGCCTTGTCTGCAACCTTTGCCATCTCACCACCAAGGGCGTCAATCTCCCTTACAATGTGTCCCTTGGCAAGTCCACCAATAGCTGGATTACAGGACATATGACCAATGCTGTCAATATTGATGGTAAAAAGACAGGTCTTAAGCCCAAGTCTTGCAGATGCAAGGGCAGATTCACAGCCTGCATGTCCTCCACCAATTACGATTATGTCATATTCCGTCTCTTGAAACATAGATTATTTTATATGAATTATCATTTCTATCCAAGATTTTTTAAAATAATCATTTTAAATCTACCCAAATACAGCGATAGGAAGGGCTGTTTCAGGCTTTTTATAATCGACAAATTTTATTTAATTTTGCTTTATTCATTATAATGCAATGCCTTATGACAAAGCCCAAGGAACTTTTTTTTATAAGGTGTCGTATAAAAATTCCACACCAGCCCTTCCTATCTTACTTGCTTATTTCTTTTTAGTTCTATTGCCGATTTTGGGTTTTTGTTTGACTTTAGTTGTCTTGATGAGTGTAATATAATATCCTTTAATAAAAATGCCCCTTAACTTCAAGGAGAACTATGGTTAAAAATGACAAATGGATAAGAGAAATGGCTCTTAAAGGAATGATAGAATCTTTTAGTGAAAGTCTTAAAAAAGATGGTGTTATCTCCTACGGCATTAGTTCTTATGGATATGATGTAAGGATAAGAGATGAATTTAAAATCTTTACAAATATCAACAGCACCCTCATTGACCCCAAATCTTTTGATAAAAAAAGCCTTGTGGATTTTAAGGGCGATGTTTGTATAGTTCCACCAAATTCCTTTGTCCTTGCCTCATCACTTGAATATTTTCGCATCCCAAGGGATGTACTTGTTTTATGTCTTGGCAAATCAACTTATGCCCGTTGTGGTTTAGTTGTAAATGTGACGCCCCTTGAACCTGAATGGGAAGGTCATATTACTATAGAGATTTCCAACACCACCCCTCTGCCTGCTAAGATCTATGCAAATGAGGGCATTGCTCAATTGGTATTTTTACAGGCATCAGAACCTTGTGAAATTTCATACAAAGACAGATCTGGCAAGTATCAGGCACAAAAGGGGATTACCCTACCGAAACTTTAATGCCCTATCGTCAGAGATTGATAATCGCCCTTGATATATCAAGTGGACAAAAGGCTTATGAGACTGTTGAAAGGCTAAAAGACTATGTTGATATTTTCAAGGTCGGTTTTGAATTGTTTTCATCTGCAGGATTTGCCATCATTGAACAGATACATAGGCTAAACAAGAAGGTATTTCTTGATTTAAAATTTCATGACATTCCAAATACAGTATCAAGGGCTGCCTCACTTGTTACAAAACTTGGTGTTTATATGTTTAATCTCCATGTAAGTGGTGGTATGGAGATGATGATTAGGTGCAGGGAGAGTGTTTATGAGACAGCCCTCAAAGAAGGCATTACAGTGCCAAAGATAATAGGCGTCACAGTACTAACAAGTCTTACAAATGAGATTTTAAAAGAAGAGCTCTTCATAAGCCATGGTGTAATAAGTCATGTCAAAAGATTATCAGCCCTTGCTAAGAGGGCTAATTTAGACGGTGTAGTGTGTTCACCCCAAGAGATTTCCTTAATAAAAAAAACCTGCGGTAAAGACTTCCTTGTGGTTACCCCAGGTATAAGACCTTCATGGAGTCCGCCTGATGACCAGAAGAGGACCTCTACACCAAGGGAGGCAATCAAACAAGGGGCAGATTATATTGTCATGGGAAGAGGCATTTTAAGACACGAAGATCCACTCAAGGCATTAGAACTTGTATCTGTTGAGATGATGACTGCTTAAAATATTTTATGTATGTTGATGTAGTATTACCCCTACGGTTAAAACAACTCACTTATAAGATACCTAAAGGGTTTGATGAAAATCTAAAAGGCTATATAGTAAAGGTCCCTTTTCGCGATAAAGAAGCCTTTGGAATAATCGTAGATACAATTGAAAATCCACCCCTAAGTAATTCAACAAAGGAGATTATCGAAATATTTAGACCCTTTAGTAATGATAGGTTTGTTGAGTTTATTAATTGGATGTCTGAGTATTATTTATCATCAAAGGGTATGGCTCTGAAGGCAACAGTCTTTGACTATGTTGTTGAAGTCCTTACCTATAAGCAAAAGATTCTGCAAAAGACAAAAAATGAAACTACAACAACCTATCAAATTGATAATTTATTACTTGATACAATAGATTTTTTAACTGATTTAATTTTTAAGAGGGACTATAAGACATTGGTAATTAGACCAACTTGTAAGTCTCAAGAGGATTCATTGTTATTTTCAGTTGCAAAGAGAATATCAGATGCAATAAGTGGAGTAATTATACTTGTTCCAGAGATTGCAGACATAATGAGATTAGAGGGGACTCTGAGGGATATTTATGGCAAAAGGTTGGCAATCTTTCACAGCAAGATGACAAAGGCCAAAAGGATTGAATCTGTGATGAGCATAATAAATTGTGACTCCGATATAGTTTTAGGGACAAGGTCTTCAATATTTATGCCTCTTCAGGAAATCTCTCTAATTATTGTTTTGTCAGAACATAGTCTTTCTTATAAGGCAGAAGAAGGTCTAAAATATAATGCGAGGGATTTGTCAGTAAGGCTTGGTTATATGAATAATTGCCCAGTCATACTATCATCAATAGCGCCTTCTGTTGAGACAGTATTTAATGTAAAGGCAAAGAAATATCAACATTTCATATCACTAAATAAAGAAAGGTGCAAGATAAAACCAGTGTTACATACCTTTAAGAATCAGTTAAAAAGAAGCATCTCTCAAGATATTATCTCAGAGGCAAAGAAGGTTATAGAAAAAGGTGGTATCTTTCTATTTATAGGACCAAGGGAGGGTTATTCTTTAATTTTTTGTAAAGACTGCGGTTCTCTGCTAAGGTGTAATCAATGTAATTCATCTGTAGTGTTTTATAAAGATAAAGCCTCTTTGGCTTGTCAAGATTGTAATAGCCAGATACCTTTAAGTATATCTTGTAATCATTGTAAAGGTTTCAATCTAACAACACTTGGTAGTGGCATAGACAGAATAAAGGAAGAGATTGAATCACAGATTGATTTGACAGCAAAGGTCCTAAAAAAGAACCATCCCATATCCATAGATAGTTCTGTTGATTCTCTTATTGTCAGCAACAAAGTAATGACCAGACAACTCTCTGAAGGGATGTTTCAGGGCTCTGCAATAATAGACTTTGATTATTTTATTCATAAATTTGGTTTTAGGGCAGATGAAATCGCCCTACAAGAGGTTATAAAGGTTGCCTGCATGATAGAGCCAAAAGGCTATTTGTATCTTCAGACTAACAATATAAACAACAGTCTCATAAATTTTATTAAAAGCTATGATTTTAATTCCTTTTATAGTCATCAGTTAGAATTAAGGAAAAATGTTGGCTATCCTCCCTTTAAAAAGATATTAGTCATGTTAATAAATATCAAAGATTTGACTTTACTTGACTCAGTAAGGGATTTGTTAAAAAAGATAAATATTAATGGAGTAGATGTGCTTGGACCCATAGAGGTAATGAATAAAACATCAAAACAAGGCCTTAAATATCTGCTAAAATCATCAAGAAAAGCCCTCCTTGATGAATACATCATGGAAGTTCAAAAAAATTTAGGCACTTTAAAGGGAATTGAGTTAAATATAGATGTTGACCCTATTTATGTATAAGAATTAATATTGGGTATTTCAATATTTTTATGAAAAAGCCTATTGAATTTGCAATGATGGCAACCCAAAATCAGCGATAGAACTAAAAAGGCTTAGCAAAATCAGCAAGTAAGATAGGAAGGGCTGGTGTGGAATTTTTATGCGACACCTTATAAAAAAAGTTCCTTGGGCTTTGTCATAAGGCATTGTTTTTGATGTATAAATCAAAAATATAAATAAAATTTGTCAATTATAAAAATCCTGAAACAGCCCTTCCTAAGCGCTATTTTAAGGTGGCAAGTGCATACTTGAATTTAGTCATCTATATTTTGTAAATATCTCAAAGAGTCTTTATCCCATTTTTCTTCTAAG